>BLLW01000044.1 GCA_011959285.1 Lachnospiraceae bacterium
AGGAAATCCTGAAACGTGTCCTCAAAAAATACGGGGCGTATAAGCTGGAACTGTAGATGTTTTTTTGAGGGAAACATACCATACGGACAAGGGATTTTTTACAAGGAAATTTGACAACTGAATATCGCAGAACATACAGGACGTGAGGATATGTGTAGCCACTAAGTAAGTGCGCCATGATGCGCCTGCTCTAACTTGGAATTGAACGGAAAAGCAGAGGCGTGGAGCGATAAGAACCTGACAAAATGCACAGCAGTTGTGCGGGGCGATGAAGCATATCCGTGATAATGATACTTCTGAAATTTTATAAAAATTCAGTCATGAAATGACGGTGAAATTCCGATGTGGGCAGCGTAATGACCTGCCACTTGTATGTGGGTTTATTGGATTACAGAGCAAAGGCAAAAAAGAGAGGATTTGTAATTTTTTTGGATTGTAAAAACAGCGTAAGGGCAGTTATGAACGTAACAGTTTATAACTGTCCTTTTTGTGTTTGAAGGGAGGAATTGAATGGGAAGTAAACAAAAAATCAGGAGCAAAAACAGAAACGAAAGCAGAAAAACACCGACACGGATTGTCGTGGAACGTATCTACTTAGGCGGTCAGAGCATGGAAGATGCTTTCCGCAAAATCAACGAGGAAACAGTGAGAAAAAATATTGAGGAAATCGTCGGAAAAACGGTTTAATTCTGCGGGCGGTCATGCTATACTATGGGTAGTGTGTTCCGCCCTTTTATGGAGGTAGGAAGATGAAAGGGAACGGAACAAAAATCACAGCTTTATATTGCAGACTGTCACAGGACGATGGGAATGTCGGGGACAGCATGAGTATCCAGAGCCAGAAAGCTATCCTTGAAAAATATGCAAGGGATATGGGAAAAGCTGCTTATGCTTTCTATGTGGACGACGGTTATTCCGGTACAAATTTCCAAAGACCGAGTTTTCAGAGAATGATTGCTGATATTGAAGATGGGAAGATTGATACGGTCATCACAAAAGACCTCTCCCGTCTTGGCAGGAATTATCTTGAAAGCGGCGCATACATTGAAGTGTTTTTCCCGCAGCGCCATGTACGCTATATTGCAGTCAATGACGGTGTGGATTCCGAACAGAGCGGCGGGCTTGACATCACGCCTTTCAAAAATATCCTGAATGAATTTTATTCGAGGGATATTTCCAAAAAGGTCAAGAGCGGCAAGCATATACGGGCACTGGAAGGGAAATTCATGGGAACGACTGCACCATTCGGCTACAGGAAAGACCCGCAGGACAAAAACCACTTGATTGTTGATGAAGCGACTGCGCCCACTGTCAGGCTGATATACAGCCTTGCCCTGGAAGGGTATGGAACAAACCGCATCGGCAAAGTTCTGTATGAAAGGAAAATCCCAAAACCGAGCTATTACAAGCAGGAGTTTTTCTCCCAGCATGATTCGGGCAGCGAGGATTACTGGTATGACTGGAAACAGGAAGTCATTACACGGATTTTGCGGAATCCCGTGTACAAAGGCGGTATGTATGTGCATAGCACTTCAAAGCCGACATTCAAATGCAGGGGCAGGGGATATATCCGGCGGGCTGACAGGGAAGTCTTGGAAGATATGCATGAGGCGGTTGTCACCAAAGAGGTATGGCAGACGGCAAATGACATCATTGACAGGCACACAAAAGTCAAGCCGTGTACTTCCGGTTATGAGAACATTTTCAGAGGGCTTCTGAAATGCCCTGACTGTGGGCAGACGCTCCTGATACATACGGACAACCGCAATCCGGACAGGGATTTACTGGACAAGACTTATTACCAATGCACCACATACCGTAAAAAGGGAGCGAATTTCTGCACCGCACACCGGATCAGCGCAGGGGATATTGAAAACGCTATAAAAGCGGATATTGACAGGCACGCAGTAAAAGCAATGAAAGACAAAGAAAAATTCATAAACAACGTACTTCTAAGCATGAATGAAAGTAATGCAGAACGGTCGGAAAAAGTAAAGGCGGAGATTGAGAAACTCAAAAAGAGGAACGCAGAACTTGACCAGATGTATATCCGGCTGTATGAGGACTATTCCGGCGGAAAGCTGTCGGAAAAGAAATTCACCATGATGTCGGCGCATTACGAGCAGGAACAGGATGCGAACGAGGAAAAGCTGTCAGAACTGGAAAGACAGCATAAAGCGAAATCTGCCGCTGTTACCAATGCGGAGCAGTTTACGGAGAGCCTTGCACAGTGTGCAGGCATGAAGAAACTGACAGCAACGGTATTGAACACGCTGATAGAAAAGATAGAAGTACACAATCCAGTTATGGTCAACGGAGAGAAAGAGCAGAAGTTGACTGTCTATTACAAATTCGTAGGTCAAATCGACTAAAGTACCTATAACTGTAACGCAATAGAGCTTTCACCGGAAGGGACAGGCTATCGGGCAAAGACACGTTTCGCCCGGTTCTATAATCTGCCGGAATTAATGGCCTTGTTTAAGGAATGTGCGGATATTCAGACTGCTGACCTTTTAAATCTGCCAGTGCCGGAAGCGGAATATGTCAATGAAGTGTTAAAGCCAAGCCCGGAGCAGCAGGAGATGGTGAAGACGTTTGCACAGCGGGCGGAAGCTGTACGGGCAGGGGGCGTTGATCCGGCTAAGGACAACATGCTGCGGATCACCAATGACGGGAGAAAATGTGCGCTGGACCAGCGGCTTTTAAATGACATGCTGCCGGACGCGGAAGAGAGCAAGGCAAACCGCTGTGTGGAAAATGCTTTTGAAATATGGGAAAGAACCATGCAGGATAAATCTGCACAAATGATATTCTGTGACCTTTCCACGCCGAAAGCGGGTGTTTTCAATGTATATGATGACGTGCGGGAAAAGCTTGTGGCGGTGGGGATACCGAAAGAGCAGATTGCTTTTATCCATGAGGCGGCTACAGAGATAAAAAAGGCGGAGCTGTTTGCGAAAGTCCGTTCCGGACAGGTGCGTATCCTGTTAGGCTCTACGCCAAAGTTAGGCGCAGGAACCAACGTGCAGGACAGGCTCATTGCGCTCCACCATTTGGATTGTCCGTGGAAGCCGGCGGAGCTGGAACAGCAGGAGGGGCGCATTCTGCGGCAGGGAAATCAGAATAAGAAAGTGTGGATTTATCGGTATGTGACGGAAGCAACTTTCGACGCGTATATGTGGCAGATTTTGGAGAACAAGCAGAAGTTTATCAGCCAGATCATGACCAGCAAATCTCCAGTGCGCTCCTGCGAGGACGTGGATGATACCGCCCTGTCCTATGCGGAGATCAAATCCCTTGCCACCGGGAATATTTACATCAAAGAGAAAATGGAGCTGGATATACAGGTGAGCAAGCTGAAATTACTGAAGGCAGAGCATGTCAGCCAGAAATATCGGCTGGAAGCAGATATTGCAAGGAATTATCCGGCGGAGATCACCGCCCTGAAAGAACGGGTTGCGGGGCTTTTGGCAGACGTTAAGAAGGCGGTTCCTGTTTCTGAAAAGGCAGAGGGAAAAGATAATTTTGTCATGGAGATAAAAGGCAGGGTATATACGGAGCGGAAAGAAGCTGGGGAGGCGTTCCTTTATGCCTGTCAGGGGCTGCGGATAATGGATGAGGCGAGAGTGGTGGGGAGCTTTTACGGGTTTACTCTGGCAGTCTTTTACAATACCTTAAGCCAGCAGTATATGGTCAGCATTGGGGGAAAGTGCAGCTACCGGGTGGAAGTGGGCAGGGATGCCTTCGGCAATATGCAGCGCATCAGCAATGCCCTTGCAAGGATACCGGAAGAACTGAAAGAAACACAGCAGAAGCTTGAAAATGTGCAGCGCCAGCTTGTCATTGCGAAGGAGGAGGTGGAAAAGCCTTTTGCGAAAGAAGCGGAGCTTCAGGAAAAGCTGGAGCGTCTGGCGGAGTTGAATGTGTTGTTGAACATGGACGAGAAAAGCCCTGCGGAGGCAGTGGGACTGGACGAGGAAGACAGGGAGGAGGATGATATTCCGAAGAGGGATATAGGGGAAAATGGAGTAGAAGAAACTGCCGGAAACAGCAGGGAAAAAGAGCTGGAAGGTTCTTATATTCCGAAGGAATCCGGAGAAGGACTGGAAGATATATGGGAAGAAGAGGAAGGGTATGCCTGTGAAATAGAGAATGGATATTTTGCAATCCAGGAAACGGAAGGGGGATATGACTATACTTTTTTTGGAGAAGACTACCGGGTATTGGATGGTGGCATGTATGAGAACCCGGCTGTACCGATTTGGGAGGCTGCAGAGGATATCCTTACGGGTGAAGGGCTGTCTGCTGAAAAAATGATAACGGTAGGTTATGGCTGGCTCATGGAGAAAGCAGAGGAAGCAGGGCAGGCACAAATACAGAAGATTCCATTGATATCAGATCATACGGAGCCGGAAAAGGCGCTGAACGGATTATGCAGGGCAGCACCGAAAGCAGCTGGCAGTATGGAAACAGAGCAGACGTCGGAAAATGAGGAAAGGAGATCGGTGTTGGCGGCATTGAAGGAGCGGAAGGCAGCCATAGGGAAGCGGGAAAACAGGGGGGATAGTCCGAAAGAATGTAAGAAAAGGGGGCAGGAATTATAATCATGGAAAATCAGTTTGAAGTCTACCAGATGAGGCAGACACCAGAGACAAGGCAGATCCGTTTCCGTTCCTATCAAACGCTTCTGGAAAAGGGAATCCGAATCAGGCAGAAAGATTATGAACGGGTATATATGGGAACCTTGTATCCACAGGAGACTCCGGAGGAAGTAAAGGAGCGGCTTGACCGGCAGCTGCCCCGTTCCTTTGTGGGGCATTCCGTCAGTGTCAGTGATGTGTTGGTGTTTTACAGGGCAGGTACGGTTATTTCTTACTATGTGGAAAAAACGGGATTTACGGTGATAGATAATTTTCTTGGCAAGGAAAGTGGCTCGTCAGGAACAGCAGTTTCTATTGATACAATAAATTTTCAGATCGAAGGAAAAGCCGGGAGCTGGCTTGCTTTTGACAGTATCAGGCTGGAAGGGCAGGAGTTTTTTCTGATGGAGCATGAAACTTATGGGAAAGAAGCCGCATGGGTGGTGGTGGATCAGACCGGGCGTCTGGCGGTGGATAACGTCAGGAATGGCTTTGACGGGGAAGTGCGGGGAAAATTGGAAGAGTATATCCGTTTGTCACAGCCGGAAGCAGAGGGGCATTGCAAGGAAGAAACCCGGTCAGAGCCTGTTCCGGGAGAAGCGGAAAGAACGCAAACCTATCAGAGGGAAACGGAGCCGCACCCAAAGGAACCCGGGACAGATATACCCAGGCTTGATAACTGGCAGAAATATATGGAAAATGGGGAATACTTAAGAAGCGCAGAGATCAGCGGGGAGCAGAATTATAATTTAATTGACGGTCGGAAAAACAATGGGTATAAGGCTGTACCTGCTGCAAACAATATGCCGCCGAAAAAGAAGCCGCAGGGAAGGTCTTCGGTGCTGGCAAAGCTCCATAAAAAACAGGCAGAAATCGCAAAGCGCAGTGGGAAAAAGGAGCGGCAGGCGGTGGTGGAAAAGGATATGGAGCGGGAAAGAAAATAGGAAAAGGAGTGTCTGGCATTGTGCCGGATGCTCTTTTTTGTATTTTAATGAGATATGTAAAGTTTTTATGTGTTATATGTTCGGAAAGCGTGTGGAGCATTGATGGTAATTGTGATAAGATAAAGCTTAAATTAGAAAAATTTTGAAGATAGCTAAATGGGGGATAAGGTATGCTTGAAATCGAAAGTACACATATACAAGAACTAGATGACAAAATGTTGCGAGATTTAATAGGTCTTTTATGCGAAGAGGAATTGAAAAAAATTGATACGGGTGTCCGTAATGTTTTTTGGGGCGGTAATCAAACTGCTGCTGATGGCGGCATAGATGTTCGTTGTGAGTATGAAGGAGAAGCATATAGTAATTCATTTATACCAAGAAATGAAACAGGGTTTCAGGTGAAATTGTCTGACTATAAACCAAGCCAGATATTAAATGAAATGCAAGATAAAGGTATACTAAAAGAATCTATTCAGGATTTATGTAAAAATAAGGGGGCTTATATTTTAGTTTGTGGAAAAAGCTCTGTTTCTGATCAAATGCATAAAAATCGAATAGATGCAATGAAAAAGGCGGTTCAGGGGTATGAAGGATCAGAAAATGTATGTTTGGATTTTTTTGATGGTAACAGGATTGCAACATGGCTGAGAAACTATCCTGCATTAATTATCTGGGTAAGGGAAAAAATAAGTAGACCATTGGAAGGTTGGAGAGCTTATGGAGAGTGGTCAGATACGCAGGAAAAAGATTATAAGGGATATATCATAGATGAAGAAAAGCGTTTATATGATTACATGGAAGATAAAGAAATAACTGTTTTGGAGGGAATACAGAAGTTCCGGGAATTAATAAATAAGGGAGCCGCAATAATAAGGCTGACTGGTTTGTCTGGAGTCGGGAAAACGAGATTTCTGGAAGAACTTTTTGATAAAAATGTAGGAGTGGATGCATTAGATTCATCAAAAGTAATCTATGCAGACGCTGCCGAAACATTAATACCATGTGCAGAGCAAATGGTGAGAGAACTTATTTTAAAAAATGAAAAAGTTATTGTTGTTCTTGATAATTGCGGAGCTGAATTACATTCAGTTCTGATGAAAATATGTAAGACAGAGGAAACAAGAGAAGTTAGTCTTATTACAGTAGAGTATGATGTGCAAGAACAAAATATAGAGGAAACAGAGACCTTTGTTTTAAAACCTGCCTCTGATGTTACGATAGAGGAATTGATTGTAAAAAACTATAAAAATATTCCCTTGCCGACTATAAAGCGTATTGTAGAAATATCTGGTGGAAATGCAAGGCTTGCTTTTTTGTTTGCAACATCTTTATTAAAATATAATAAAAATATAAATGCAATAAGTAATTCTGAATTATTTAAAAGATTATTTTGGCAGAGAGGACAGGAGGACAAAGAGCTGAGAAAAACGGCAGAGGTTTTTTCTATGTTATACTCTGTAAATTATGAAGATGAAGGGGAAGATGGAGAATTACGGAAACTATGTGAATTGGCAGAACTTACTTTAAAGGAAGCCAGATTTAATTTGGAGGAGTTAAAGAAAAGGGGGTTACTTCAAACAAGAGGAAGATGGTGTGCGGTTCTTCCACATGCTTTGAGTAATTATTTAGCTATAAATGCTATTCAATGTTATCGGGAAAATATATTAGCGAAAGAGCTTATTGAAAACGGGACAGAAAGGATGAAGAAATCCTTTGCACATCGGCTTACTTTTTTGGAGAATGACGATATAGCTATAAAAATTTCAGAACAATGGCTTGATAAAGAATTTTCTAATATAGCTTCACTTCAACTATGGCAGATGGAGTGTTTTTATTATCTTGCTCAAGTTAAACCATATAAAGCTTTGCAATTTATTAAGCAGGCTTGGAGTAATCTGCCAGATAATTCTTATCAAAAGCATAGAAGTAAGCTAATTATTTCCGCTTTAGCATATTATCCAGAATATTTTATGGAGTGTATGAGGCTGCTTGGAGAAGAAAAAGCAGGGATTTTAGATATTGGACAATATTTTCAATATACTGTTTTTATGAATCCTGAATGTGCAGATAAAAGATATGAAATCATCGAACTTTGGCTAAAGGAGGGAAAAGAAAAATTAGGATTAGATTGCCTAATGAAGACATTAGAATGTGGATGGAATACAGGAAATGAGTTTTATGTTTCAAATAGAAGCTTGAAGAAGAATCAAGAGGAGGATAAAGAATATTGGTTTAGCAAGTTTTCTGGTTACATTAAAGAGCTAATTATGACAGACAGATTCGACCAGATTATTTTGCAATCAGAATTTGCAATAAAAGTATTTAGATTATTTAATCAAGGATTTGCAGATGCATGTATAGACATTGCCACTGAAATTAGAAAAAAGATGTTTTGGAAAGAAGGGTATATTACAATCCAACGGAAACTTTATTATGAAAATATACATTCTGGTGATACAGTTGAAAAAGTGCAGAATTTAGCCGAGTTATTGAAACCGCAAAATATAGATGAAGAAATTATATACTGGTGTGGCTCTAGTACGATTGAGGTACATTTTGGTTCTGAAAGTGAAATAAAAGAGATTTTTGATGAACATAGAAAAAAGATGGAATATTATGGAAAAATATTGCTCAATGATTTCTCCCTCTTTCGGCGAGTATCCAGAGAGCTGGTCATCTCAAGAAGCGATTCACTTTTTTTCTTGGGAAAAGAACTGGCAAATTCTTCTTTTTGTGATCAGATTTGGAATGAGATATGTGAAATTTTGCAGGAAGTCGGATATGTTTATAATGGTCTGGAACTTTTGAAGGGGCTAATTTCTAAAGAAAATAATGTGGATTGTGCAAAGAGAAAATTTGAAATTTTATTACGAAAAGACAGTTTACTTTCAACATATATTTCATTAGTTGCTTATAGTAACTTTTTTTATGAAGAATTTAGCAGATTTTTAATGGTTTTACGAGATCAAAAGGTGGATATATCCCACTATCAAATATTGGCTTATTGTGAAAATTTTTTGAAATTGGCCTTAAGTGATTTTTTGCTTTGTATGAATTTTTTGTCAGCTTATGATAGTTCAGATGCAGTTATTTTTCATTTGTGTGCCAATAAACTGAAATATGAGAAAGAAAAAAATGGAAATATAGAAGAGAGTATAAAGAGAGAAATATTATTGTTTTTAGTAAAGAAAAAGATTTCAATATACAATAGAAAAAATGATAACTTGAGAGATATAACAAATTATAATATCAAAACAGTTATTTCATTATCTTGTGATAGTATGATTAGCGATCATCTGCAGTATATTTCTTTGTTTTATAGTTGGATTCTGGACGATACTAAGAAAAACTATAAGGATTATGATGTCTCTGAAATATTTGATGAATTATATAAATTACAGCCAATCCTTTTTTTAGATACTTTTATAGAGAAGATAGAGATATATTCTAATATAATGCATATAATAGGTAATAGTTATAATATAAGAAAATGTTCATTACTGCAAAGCAATTTGGAATGTCTGGTATCATGGTGTAATGTAAAACCAGATGAAAGGTATAATATAATTTTTAGATGTATTCATGGATATGAAAGAATAGATAAACAATATCAATGGAACAATGTTGTTCCGTTAGCAATGGATCAGGTAAAGGATAGAAAAGGGCTGGCTCTTAAACTAATGGAAAGCATAGATCCTACATATACAAACACCAGTTGGAGTAAAGAACGGGAATTAATGGAAAGCTTGTTTGATTTGTTTGAGTTGGATAGGGATGATGAGATTGCTGAATTAGCAAAAAACCGAAGAAGAGAATATCGTGAAATTACAGAACAGTATAGAAAAAGTGAAATGGAGAATGAAGGACGTATGCAACGCTTTGAATAATTGTTTTTAAAGTTAAGAGTTTATACACCCATGAAGAGAGTGTGGACAGATCATCATGGGTGTGAAAATTTTTTGCTGTAACTACCCTTTGGCTTAACAGAGAAGAAGATTTGGGGAGCAATAAACCCACTTTCTAGCCCTAAATTGTTAATCAATAGAGAGAGTATTCCCTTTTATGCTATTTATTTTTGGTATTTGGAAATTGTTTCTAATTCTTTCTCTTTTAACCTTAATTCAATAGCTTCTTTAGCAGTAGCCCGACATGATACTAATGCGAACCAGATATTACTTAATAATAGTTGTAGCTTGAAATTAAATTCTGGAATATCTTTGGTATATAGCATGTTTTTCCACATTTCATATTCTGAAAGAAAATCGTCTTTATCGATTTTTGTTAGTGTAGATAGAAGATCGTCATAAACTTTTTCATCAAATTGATAATCAATGTTATGAGCAAAATTATTGCGAATTGAGTTTATTTTTCCAAGAACCCCATAATATCCATCTAATAGTCCCATTGAATTAGCCAAGTCAAGTTTTTGTCGAAAAGTTGTTGATTTTAATATATTTTCATCAATAATGGTTTCCGTAAGTGTTTTTATTAATTCTCTTTCCATATAGAGATGAGCTTTGAGAAAAATAACAAGGATGTCGTCAGATTTAGTATCCTGCATAAATTTCTTATTTAGCTGTTTGCTTTCCTTTGCTTTTTCAATTTTCACTTTTTCATCTAAATTTATTTTCATATTATATTGCTCAATCCTTTCGTTTATAAAGATGTTAATGACATATATTTGATTTATCCTATCATGTGGAGATTTTTTTGACAAGATTCGGTGGAGATCAAGATATCCTTTCTCGTTCCTGTTTATGTTTGGGTCTGGTATGCTGTTGTCCCAGAGCGGCATGGATATTCGTGCAGACAGTATCCAGTTCTTTTTTCTGTTCACGGTAAGAATAGTATTTTTTCTGCCTTTCTTTTTTCTCTTCCAACAGCTTTTCTTTTTCCGCTTTCAGTGTCTGCAGGGTGGGGATCTTCCCACCGTCAGCTTTCCCTTTCAGGAATTTCAGGGCAGTCTCATACAGCGCAATCTTTGCAGAATGCTCCTGCCGGAACTGCACTTTGTTTTTGGATCTCCGTAATTGCGTGTACACGGATTTATTGGCAAGGTACTGTCCGGTATAATGGATCTGTTCGTTGACTTGCCGGAGCCTTGCCTCGGTGTCCTTCAGTTCCTTTAAGGAAGAGGAAGTCTGTCCCTTTAATTCTGCAAGCCGCACTTCCATACTTTCAAGGGTTTCATACCCATGCTCTTGCACATAGGAAAGCGTCTTTGCCATGTTCTGTAGATTGGAGAGCTTTACTTTATTGGCATAGGCTTTGCTCTGTTGGGCTTTGATACAGCGCTGTAAATCTATTACCAGACGTAGTCCGGATTTCTCAAACGGAACAGTGGGCGCCTCCGCACTGACAGGAGTCCCGTGCTGATTTGCAGAGGGCTTTCTATTGTGGATTTTTTCTTTCGGTAAAATTTCTTTCTGTACCGTCTGGTCTTTTTCTGCATTTCCAAGGTTGGAATGATTTCCAATCAGTCCCATAAGGTAATCTTCTTCATAGTGTGTGCCAAGGCTTCTTCCAGTGATCGGTTTATCCCGATCAGGATGGAGGTAGCTGCACCTGCCCCGGCTGATTTTGAATTTTATGTTGAATTTCTCTAAAAGTATCTGTTCAAATTCTTTCAGGTCATGGGCGTAGGCAGCAGCTTCTTCAATCGAAGTGCGGAGGTATTCTTTCTGTGTTTGGAATACGGTGGTGCGTGGCGTGATGCCTTCAGAGATCATTTGCCTATTGCGTTCCTCTAATTTTTTCTGCCCAGTTCTCTTTGCATGGTATTCTTTTTCTGTTACCTTCCGTTCCGCTTTGGTGAGTAAATCGACCTGATGAAGATTTTCCCGGTTGCATAAATCCATAAGTGATTGTTTCAGATAAACAAGATAGTCGTTGGTCAGGTGGTGCTTGCGTCCGGCACGGGAATCGCAGTCACGTTCCATAAAACTTTGCCGCGCCACATCATTTTTCCGTAGGCTGTTGATGACGATATGCACATGGATGTTACCGCTTCCATTGTTCCCGTCCGTGTGGGTGCAGACAAGAGCCTGATGTCCGGGGAAATTTTTTCTGCAATATTCCAACCCAAGCTGCCTGGCTCGCTCTCCGGTCAGTCCGCATTCATTTCTGTCTTTCGGATCAAAGCTGATGATATAATGGTGGGATTTGATCTCGTCATATGTCCGGTTTTTATGGAAACGGGCGTTTAGTTCCCTGCATTCCATATCAAAAGTGAACGGGTTGCATTCCACCCCATCAAGGTAATATTCTTCCCGGAGCTGCATATTCCCGTTTTCATCAAGAACCGGTTTCCCGGTATATTCGTCATGCTGGAAAATAAGATAACGCTGTGCCTCCCCGTAGTCCGCATTTTTACTTGCTATGTGTTTGAGTATCGCCATGAAAATCCCCTGCCATCTTAATCACTTCATATTTCATTTCGTAAATTTGTGCAATACATTTGTTTATCGCCTGTCGCATTTCCTGAGAATGGATGCCGCCCTGATTGAAGTGGCGGGCGATCTGGTTTAAATTGCTCCCGATTTTTCCGAACTCTGCAACCAGCTTTTTCAGTTCCGGCACGTCTGCCACAATTTCATATTTGGCAGTCACTTTTCCTTTCATTACCTGTCTGCGTAAATATTCCGCAAGGGGAAGCCCTGCCTTGTGGGCGTTTTCCGTGATGATTTCATATTCTGTATCTGTGAAGCGGAGCATGGCACAGTGGCTGCGTTTCAGCTCTTCTTCTTTTTTTGGTCTTGCCATAGAATATCCTTTCCCGTGATGGAGCTGGATAGTGCTGCCAGTATGGCAGCGCTGTCGTGCTTCATCACGTTGCGAGAGTGTAACGGTAGCCAATTCTGCATATCCGAAGGATATGCCACCGAGGGTATGGGGCGCGGAAGCCCCATCAAGTAAGCCGGAATGGCTCAAAACGCACGAAGTGGGTTTTGAGTTACGCAGGCGAAACTTGCTCTTCGAGAACTGAAAGCCCCTCTATAATAAAAGCCGATTTGAGAGAGCCTGTGCTACCGCACGAAAAAGAAAATTTTGAGAAAAAGTAAATTAGTAGGGCAGGGGAACGTGGAGGCAGTGGGCAAGGGTTGCAAAGCAACGCTTGCGTAAGAGCGCTCCCAGAGCGAAGCGGAGGGATACGGTATGTGCGGAGGAACGGAGCACATTCCGTAAGCGACTGTGTGGGGAAAAAGTGGAGGCTGTCAAGCAAGGATACCGCCGAAGGAGGTATCCTTGCCCTGTGTGTAGAGGGAGAAAAGACAGAAATCAGGTGCATGATGGAGCGGAGAGCGGAGCCGGAGCGACATGATGCAGCCTGCCGGAAAAGTGGAGATTGCCAAGCAAGGATACCGTCGAAGGAGGTATGCTTGCCTTGTGTGTGGAGAGAGAGGAAACAGAAATCAGGTGCATGATGGAGTGGAGAGCGAAGCCGGAGCGACATGATGCAGCCTGCCGGAAAGTGGAAGCCGTCAAGCAAGGATACCGCCGTAAGGAGGTATGCCTGCCTTGTGCATGGTGGAAGAGAAAATATGATGATATATTTTCCTTGATGCAAATAAATGTGTGGAAATAAAAAACAGTTGAAAAGCAGAATGGATGTTTGATAATAGAACATATATTCGACAAGACTGAATATTAATGCTGAAATAGATACAGAAGGAAATTATGTATTTTAAATATGGATCAAAAATGGGGTATGGATATGGCTTATGGAGTAGTAGATGACACACAGCAGCTAAATATGGGGATTGGCAGAAAAAAGGAAATGGAGATCGCATGTGAGTGTTGGTTTACAAGTAAAGGGAAGATGCAGCCGCTTATGTTTAAATATCAGGATGAGCATGGGGGAGATCCATACTATAAAAGAGATACAGGTACATTCCAGAGAAGAAAAAAATCTTATGGTGTCCCCCTTATACGGAATTTGGCGTGACAATAAATTGTCAGGGGATTTATATGGAAGCGAAGCTAATTTTTTATAAAAAGGAGTGCAGCTGGGTAATGGTCACAGGGCGGGATTAAGGATTTTGATTTAGACTTTACGACAGAGATTAAGGATACCAGTCTATGAACCGATTTGTGTCGTTTGGCAGTTCAAGGTGGCTGGTTTATTAGAATATTCCTCCAGCTCTCCGCTTTGTTTTTTAATAAGAGGCATCACTTTTTGTAATCTTACTAATGACATTTTCTATCCACATTGATGTAAACTGTTGCTGCTTCAACATATTATATTGTTAATAATATAGAGATATAAGCCAATAAGCCCAATATGTAGGAATTGTCTCCGATGCCGCAGCCAGGGATAGGTGTAAACCGGATTACTGGAACAGTGCTTTTAATTTGCCTTGATTTGTTTTACAGCAAACTAAATAGTAGTTGACATTGAACTCGGGATCTGTGATAGGCACTGCGATACGGTCTGCCGCGGGTGAAGCACCGGGAAATATATCACGGAAAGCGTCAGTAGCAAAACTTGGCATTGTGGAATTTTCAATCAGCTCTAAGAAGGTGTAACGCTCTGTCTGGATAAGGAACCGGGAATCCGGCATTTTATCCACTACCAGATCATGCCAGAAGCCAATATCCTGAAACAGAAGCATATTTTCTCCATTCATTTCGGAAACGCTTAAGTGTTTTCTGTGGGCGAAATGATGTCGCTTTGGAAGAAGGAAAGATAAATGTTCTTCGCCCCATTTTCTATAATATAAATCATCATCTTCCGGACAAAAGGGAAGCAGTACAAATTGGTATGTCTCATTCTTTATTCCTTCAAGAAGCTGGGGAATGTTTTTTATTTCTGATGAAATGGCAGCCGTTGGGTGGAAGGCAGTGATGCGTTGTATAATTTCCGCAACGTGGGTGGGCGTGCAGGAGCCAAGCTTGATAGTCCTGCCTGCGCGGTCGAAATCACGGGCATGACGGAGCATATTTTCTGTCTGTTTTAACAGCATTGCTGCATCTTCAGCAGCCAGAAGGCCGGTTTCGTTCAGGGAAATACTGTTTTTTGTGCGATGAAACAGGGGGACTTCAAATGCAGCTTCTAATTTCTGCATATTTCTTGTCAGCGCAGGCTGGGAAATATGCATTTTTTTTGCTGTTTCACGCAGGGTTCCGGTCTGGTAAAAAGTAACAAACTGTTCCAGAATATTGTAATCGACCATAAAGGATTTACCTCCCCTACTTCTTGATGCTGAGCCTTTGGATTGTGACAGATGTGGCGTCCTTTGATGCCATTTCTGCAGATGTGGTGTCCATAGGTACCATTTCTGCTATTATAACAGGGGCAAAAAAGAAAGTAAATGTTTAGATTCCATTTTGTGGAATCTGGATTGCGATATTGGCATTGTACAAACAAAAAAATCTGCAATACAATGGTTGCATCTTAGAGGAGGGAACAGAGATGATTTTTTATTTTACAGGAACCGGAAACAGTCTGTATGTGGCAAAAGAGCTGGATGAAGAAATCATAAGCATTCCGCAGGTAATAAAGAGCGAAAGGCTGGAGTTTGCGGCAGACAGTATTGGTATTGTATGCCCGATTTATGGACATGAAATGCCGGGCATGGTAAAAGAATTTATCCGCAGGGCTTCCTTTAATACAGGTTATTTGTTTGTTGTATTGACCTATGGAGCACATCATGGCGGGGCTGCGGAAATCGCTGACAGATTCATCCAAAGTGTGGGAAAGAAGGCGGATTACATTACATCGATTGAGATGGTGGACAATTTCCTTCCCGTATTTGATATGAACGAACAGATGGCGAAGGATAAACAGGTGGAAAAGCATCTGGGGCAGATCAAAGCGGATATCCAGATAAAAAAGAAAGGTATTCAAAAGGCAAGCCTTGCAGAAAAAGCAGCCCACAAAATGTATATAAAGATGGTAAAAAATGCGCCGGAGACGATATGGGCAGCTTTTCAGGTAACTGACGAATGCGTTGGCTGTGGAATCTGTACCAGAGTATGCCCGGCTGGCTGCATCCGTCTGGAAAACCAGTATGCCATCCATAATCCGGAGAAATGCCAGGCATGTTACGCCTGTGTCCATGCCTGCCCCAAAATGGCGGTACAGTTCAACCTTTCCAGGCCAGAAAAGAACCCTGCCGCCAGATACCGCAATGAACATGTAACACTCTGTGAACTGGTAAGGGCGAATGACCAGACCACAGACGATTGAGAAATTAGCAGCAGGATATTTGGGAAAGGAGAATTTTCAGTGAAAAGATTCGTTTCAATCTGCTTAAGTTTACTGTTTGTATGCGGACTTACTGCCTGTTCAGGGAGTCAAAGGGAAAGCGGCAGTCAGGATCTGCAAGAGCAAGCTCCGACCGGAATGGAAAATCCTTTATCCGGTGTCGGGCATGAGGAAACAGAGGTACGGTCAGACAGTGAAAAGAACATTGCCGGATTTCATATGGAAGTTCCCACACCCGGAGCAGAACAGGTTATTTATCTTTGGGAGGAAGGGAAAATGCCGGCTCCCAGAACTTATTCTGAATCTGCCGACTACTTTGACCCACCTGATTTCAGGCCAAGCATGGAATATTACCCTGCAAATCCGGAGGTTCCGGTAAAGGGGGCAGTCATGCTTTGTGCGGGCGGTGCCTTTATGTTTCGGGGGAATCAGGGGGATACCTATCCTACAGCGGAAAAGCTGACCAAGCTGGGATATCAATGTTTTGTGGTGCAGTACAGGCTCCGTCCCTATACACAGGAAGAAGGGGCGCTTGACCTTGCCAGGGCTGTCCGTTATGTCCGCTATTATGCCGAAGAATACGGCATTGATGAGAAGGACATTGCGGTTGTGGGATACTCGGCAGGCGGAATCCTCTGCGGTGAACAGGTGCTCAACTGGAAAGGTACTGTCAGTCCAACATTGCTTGATGAGAACTATGTTCCCGATTCTCTTGACAGTGTATCTGCAGATTCGGCGGCGATAGGGCATATTTATTCCTTTTATGGCAGGTTGTCGGTAGGCTCTACTGATGTTGAAAAGTTCCGCAGCTCCAGCCTGCCGCCTACATTCTATGCCTATGGAACAGAAGACCCTTTCTACAGGCAGTTTATGGCAAATGCCGATGCGGTACGCGAGGCCGGTGTTTCAGTAGAAGAACATTGTTATGACGGACAGCCCCATGGCTTTGGTGCAGGGAACGCAGATTCTGATTGGGTTCCGGAGTTTGACAGGTGGCTGACGGATATATATGAAAATAATTAAAAAATGGAGGTATGGAAATGAAGGAAGTTTATGAGTTTTTGAAGAAATGTGGAACCTATTATCTTGCAACGGCAGAAGGAGATCAGCCCCGTGTGCGTCCCTTTGGCACTGTTAACATCTTTGAAGGAAAAATGTATATACAGACAGGAAAGGTCAAGGATGTTTCCAGACAGCTTCAGGCAAACCCCAAAGCGGAGATATGTGCTTTTTGCGATGGCGTGTGGGTACGCATTGCATGCAGGCTGATCCGTGATGAGAATGTGAAAGCAAAGGAGCATATGCTGGATGCATACCCTTCCCTGAAAGAGAATTATTCGGCGGATGATGATAATACAGAGGTCCTTTATCTTGAGGATGCAGTGGCAACTTTCAGTTCCTTTGGCGGTGAACCGAGAACAGTCAGATTTTGAATATATAGGTTAGGAATGCAATAAAAACGAGGAGGATATCAGATGAAAAGAAAGCATATTACAGCAATCTTGCTGGCAGGGGTTATGACAGTTTCTGTACTGGCAGGATGTGGTAACCAGACAGACACAGCACAGTCAGGCGTGGAGGAGAACACGGCACAGGATACATCGGAGGATATGGAACAGGAAGAAAATACGGCGCCTGCGGAGGATACGGAACAAGAAAAGAATACGGCACCTGCGGAGGGAGAAGAAACATCTGCTTCTGATGCAATATCTTCAGATGTGTTGATGATTGCCAGACAGGGCATGTTTTCTTCCGGGGGTACAGTCACAGAACCGGTAGAGGGGGACTATGACCCGACAACCAACTGGATGGATATAACCCGTGCTGGCAATACAGCCCATGTGGACCATGCTAATGTATTTTATCAGATCCCTGCCAATGACAATGGTAATCCTATTGTTTACCTGCATGGCTATGGCCAGTCCCGCATGGGGTGGATGACAACTCCCGATGGACGTGAAGGGTGGTCGGATCTGTTTCTGAAAAAAGGCTATGCGGCATTTTTGGTAGACCAGCCCAGACGCGGTGAGGCAGGTGCTACAGTCTCGATGACAATGGATGGGTTTCTTGATACATGGGCAGAGGATTCCAAGGACTATAAGCCGGGTGACCAAGCATGGTATACCCATTTTCGGATTGGCCGGGTGGCACCGGAACGGTATGAAGGCTCGCAATTCCCGGAGGGGGATGAGGCACAGGATCAGTTCTTCCGCCAGATGACCCCGAATACCGGAAATTTTGATCAGACACTGGATGCGGCTGCTCTTGGCGCTGTGATGGAAGATGTCTATGAAATGACTGGCAATAAGGCAATTTTCGTGACGCATTCCCAGGGCGGCGCTGTAGGCTGGGATGTGCCGGTGGAAAACATTTCCGCAATCGTTGCCATTGAACCGGGAGGAACGCCCCAGCCGGGCTCGGAACAGTATCAGAGGCTGCTGGAAGCAGATATTCCCATTACGATCTACTTTGGGGATTACATCGACAATGGCCCGGAAGATATTATGTCCACAGGATTCTGGCAGGCAGTCCGCGATGGGGCTGTCCAGTTTGCGGAAAGCTATAATGCGGACGGTGGTGACTGCACGGTAGTTTATCTTCCTGATGAGGGAATTACCGGAAACAGCCACTTCATGTTCCAGGAGATGAATAATGATGTGATTGCAGACCATATTGCTGCATGGCTTGAAAGTAAAGGTTTGAATTAAATGGCTAGAATGGCTTACAGGAAAAGGATGGCGGGAGCCATCCTGATTCTCTTGCTACAATGTGTATTTTTATGCAGCTGTGCCGCAAGCGGCAAAGCAGAGGATATTCATGCAGGGGATGAAAATATAGTGATGCAGGACGAAACAATTCAGGGGATACAGTTTGCGGAATCTGAAAGTCAAAATACGTTGGCAGAACCTTCGGAAAGTAGCGCAGCCGTGACATGGGGGACACAGACAGTAAAGGGCTTTGTCAACGACAATGCTCTGCACAGTGAAATAGGAGACATTCATTTCAGCTGCTATATCCCCGAAACCTATGACGGAACCAGCCCCTATGCCCTTTTTATTACCCTGCCCGGCTGGGAAGGATTGTATTTTCAGGGGGTGGGGGCAAATATGGTGGAGGACTTCGGCCCGGAAGCGGTAAAATATAATGATAAGATGATTATTTTGTCACCGCAGCTGGATGATTGGGGGAAGACCTCTGCAGAGATGACAATCCTGCTTACCGAGTATTTTCTGAGAAATTATAATATTGACCCGTCCCGCGTTTATCTCGAAGGATTTTCCGGCGGCGGTGAAACGGGTTCTCTGGTAATGGGGATTCGCCCGGAATTGTATACAGCTTATTTAATGGTCAGTTCAAAATGGGATGGAGATTTAGGTGTACTGGCAGACGCAAAAACCCCGGTATATATGGCGGTTGGTGAAGAGGACAGCTATTATGGTTCGGAACCCCTAAAGGATGCCTATAAAACGCTTTATGGGCTGTATAATGAACAGGGCCTTTCTGAGGATGAAATCAACAGGCTGCTGGTTTTGGATGTGAAAGATCAGTCATGGTTCTCTGAGCGGGGCATTGGAGACCAGCACGGCGGGGGCGGAGCCTTTGCGTATGAAGACAGCATTATGGGCTGGCTGTTTGGAGAAAATGTTCGCTGAACAATGTTCTGCGAACATGGCATTTAACAAAATATTTGACAAAAGGAGGTCAAAATTTATGAAACGTAGACTTAAATTCGGTGTTGTGATTTCCATGCTGGCGCTTCTGGCCGGCTGTGGAAATTCAGGGAGCGTACCGGAAACATCAAGGCAGGACAGCAGCTTGCAGCAGAGTGAAACAGTGCCTTCGGCATCTGATGAAAGAGTTTCCAGTGAAGTAAATGCCGATGGGGAATCAGATACCGTCACGGAACCGGCTGCTGATGGGGAGGCTTCCATTGTTTACTTTACCAGTGACATTTCCCCGGAAGGGATGGTTGCCATTTATGAGGCTCTTGGCTGGGAGCCTGCCGGAAAGGTTGCGGTAAAGCTTTCCACTGGTGAGCCACCTGCCAGTAATTATCTGCGGCCGGAACTGATTAAGGATGTGGTAGAGCTGGTTGACGGAACAATTGTGGAATGCAATACCGCATACGGTGGTTCCCGCTCGGAAACAGCGATGCACTATCAGGTGGCGGAAGACCACGGTTTTACTGCCATTGCAGATTTCCAGATCCTTGATGAGGATGGTTCCATGAGCCTTCCCGTGGAGGGCGGCAGCCAGCTTTCCGAGAATCTGGTGGGAGCGGCTTTTGGTGATTATGATTCTTATCTGGTGCTTTCCCATTTTAAAGGGCATGCCATGGCAGGTTTTGGTGGAGCCATTAAGAATATCTCCATCGGGCTGGGGAGCCAGGAGGGTAAATGCCTGATCCATACCGGAGGGAAGAGCAGTACCAGCCCCTGGGGCGGAGACCAGACTGCCTTTACGGAGTCTATGGCGGAAGCAGGGAAATCCGTTTCTGACTATCTGGGAAACGGGGAGCGCATTGTTTATATCAGCGTACTGAATAATATATCTATTGACTGTGACTGTGACGGGAACCCTGCTAAGCCGGATATCCATGATATTGGGATTTTGGCATCTTTCGATCCGGTGGCCATCGATCAGGCCAGTATTGACATGGCATTTGCAGCGGAGGGCAGTGAATCCCTACAGAACCGTGTGAATAGCCGGAATGGTCTGCATACTTTGGAGCATGCTGAAGAGATTGGCTTAGGAAGCCGCACTTACGAGCTGGTGAACATTGATGATTGATATATTACACAGAGAGTTTGTTTATATTTGGTATTATTTTGATATTCAGTTGCGGCAGATTTTCCCCTATTGGGTGCTGGGCATGGTGCTGGGTTCCGCTGTCTCCGTGTTTGCGAAGGAAAAGATTCATGATGCGGTGCGTTCTTTAAGTGGCAGAAAGCTGGGAGCATTCGGGGTAGTGCCTGCCAGCATGCTGGGAATCGCCTCTCCACTGTGTATGTACGGAACTATCCCTCTTGCTGCCAGTTTTTCGCGCTATGGCATTTCGGATGACTGGCTTGCCGCTTTTATGATGAGTTCTGTTTTGCTGAATCCGCAGCTGATCATTTACAGTGCGGCGCTGGGGACAACGGCTTTGGTGGTAAGGATAGTATCCTGTTTTCTGTGTGGGATCATTGCGGGACTGCTGGTGCGGCTTAGTTGTGGCAAAAATCTTTGCTGTGGCAAAGATGGGTCTTTTTTCAGATTTGGTGCATTTGAGGAACCGAAAAGCCGGGATACCGATCCCAATATTTTTCTGCGTTTTCTCAAAAATCTTGGCAGGAACATTAAAGCGACAGGATTGTATTTCCTGTTTGGCGTAGTGCTCTCAGCACTTTTTCAGAGATATGTGCCGGCGGATACAATGACAGCCATATTCGGCGGAAACGAGGCGTTCGGGGTGCTGATGGCAGCTACTATCGGAGTTCCGCTTTATGCCTGCGGAGGCGGAACCATCCCGCTTTTACAGGCGTGGCTGAGTGATGGCATGAGTATGGGCAGTGCGGCGGCGTTCATGATAACCGGTCCGGCAACAAAGATCACGAACCTTGGCGCACTGAAGATTGTATTGGGCGCAAAGAATTTTATTCTTTATCTGGCCTATATTATGGTGTTTGCATTTGCCACCGGTCTGCTGGCCAATTTATTCGTGTAACTTTGGATGCTCATGCATGATAGTTGTATAACCTTTTAATCTTGACACACATTGTATAGCCACATTCAATAAATATATAACTTCGTATAAGAGCATTGAGCGTTCATGGATGGTTCCCAAAGATGCCGGTAAGCCGGATGATTTAAGGAAACAGAGATTCCAGAGCTTTAGCCAGGAACTGAATTAGGAGAAGACAAGGATTGTATACTGCAAAGATGATGACCGGATAGAGAACCATGAGAATATATCCTTTGATCTCTGGGATATACATTCCGTCCAAGACATACAAAGAACAGGTATGTGAAGCTTTTTGCTGTATTTTTTCTGTTATGTGATGGAAGGAACTTTTGACAGCTGCTTCTGGTAGGGGCAGCGTTATCTTTTTGCAGGAACCGAAAAATGAATTATGCCTTATGATTTGAAATCATACTTATATTCCTACGCGACATTGTACAAAAAGAATGCATATATTTAAAATAAAATTGAAACAGGTCGTGTTGGTTTAAGAAATGGAGGATAGAAATGGATATAAAGAAATTGTTCGGCTATGAAGGAAAAAATGTTGTCATCACAGGTTCGGCATCGGGAATGAGTTATGATGCGACAGAAATGCTGCTTGAACTTGGTGCAGATGTATATGCAGTAGACTTGAATGAGATAACGTTACCTGTAAAAAAAGCGTTTAAAGCCAATCTTGCAGATAAAGAGCAGATTGATGCATTTATCACACAACTTCCGGAAAAAATTGACTGTCTGTTCCTGTGTCATGGAATTGCGACCCATCCGGGTAACGAGATGTTAGTTCAGAAAGTTGATTTTCTGAGTCAAAAGTATATGACAGAAACACTGCTTTCGAGAATTCGTGATAATGGTTCCATTACAATCATTTCATCCATGGGATGTTATGGGTGGGAAGAAATATTTGCACAGATACAGGAATTGTTACATGCGCAGACATGGGAAGAAGCAGTTAAATGGTATGAATCCCACCCTGATTTTTATGACACAAAAAATAGACTAAGCGGAGACTATGGATTTGCCAAAATGTGTATCAGTGCATATGTGGCAGAAAAATGTCAGTCTCCGGAGTTTATAACAAGAAAGATCAGAATCAATGCTATATGTCCGGGGGACACATCGACAGCTTTATCGAAAGATTTTTATGCTTCAGCATCTGAGAACGGTGATCCTGCGGAGGGCAGAAAGAATGTTGCATCTGTATTTCTGGATCCTTGGGGAGGGCGGTCGGCGACATCCAAAGAGATGGGTTATCCTTTAGTTGTGTTGGGATCTGACATTTTTTCTTATATGTCAGGCCAGAATATATATATTGATTATGGACAGAGTTCCTCATGGACGGCAGGGGCACTTAAAGGGGAGACATCCAATGTATTTGTGGAAGGCGGCAAGCGATAAGGCCAAAAGGGAATATCATGCATTCAGGATAACTTTTATTCTGGATGCATTTTCTTTTTTACAGACAAGATAATGCGTAGCAGTAGCCTCAGGATTGGTGATAGGTATTGCTTTCTGACCGGGAATAACACCGGCTTCTGCAATGCGGATGTCCGTAGCAAATGACGGAAATGGGGACTGCATGACGATTGAAAAAAAGGAATCATGGTCCTCTATTATAAGGAAATTGCTACGAGGCAGATTTTGAGTACATAATTCTTTCCAGAAACCGATTTCTCTGTATAGTAACAGTGTTTCCCCATCGAAATCTTCAAATTGCAGGTTTTTGGCAGCAGCAAGCTCATGAGTTTCAGGAACCGACAGATACAGTTGTTCAGAGCAAAACACCTGAGTAAAAAGTTTATCAGAAAAGGAACTGTCAGGCAGCTGATGCGTGATAATGAAAGATAAATTATTGTCCAATACCATCTGAATCAGTTCATCATGAGATTTAATGATATAGTCCTTCTCCTGCTTTATATTCTGCTCAGTCAATATATGGTTAATATCCCAGATGGGCTGCATGGAGGTGGCACCATAAGACAGAACAAAATTATTGCGGTATAATTGCTGAATTTCTGCAATGATCTTATCATTCTGAGCTAGGTATTCTTTGGCTTTTACAACAGCAAACTCCCCTGCTTTGGTAAAAGTGATGTTATTTTTGTTATGGACAAAAAGTTTAACATCCAGTTCTTTTTCCAGCTTTTGCATAGAGCGGCTTAGGGCAGACTGTGTCAAATACAGTTTTTCGGCTGCCTTTGAAAGGGTTTTGTATTCATAGATAGTTACAAGACGTTTCCACATAGCCAACTCAATCATTCTGAAAATTCCTTCTCTCATCAAGTATGATTTGAATGCATAGTGCTGTTCTTGATTAGCATTGTACATCAAAAGAACTAAAAAGTAAAATGAATTTATACAAAATAGATAAAAGGAGGCGGGCATAAAAATTGGGCGATAGTGAAATTATCCTTGATGCGAAAAATGTATATAAAAGCTTTAGCGCAACAAAAGCTCTCAACGATTTCAGTATGGTAATCCGTGAAGGCGAAGTACATGGACTGATTGGAGAGAATGGAAGCGGTAAGAGTACATTCAGCACGATCATAAGCGGGGCACAAAAGTGTGACAGTGGCAGTTTCATTTTATCAGGCAGCGACTATGCACCTAAAGATATGGTTTTGGCTCAGAAAGCGGGAATATGTATGATTGCCCAGGAGGCAGCAACATTTCCGGGGGTGACAGTTGCTTACAATATTTTTGCTGGTAATCTGACTGGATTCACACGCATGGGATTTATCAACGAAAAGAAGTTGAATGCAGAAGCAAAAAAGGCATTGCAGAGAATCGGTGTGAGCGATATTGAACCGGAGCAGCTTATCGATGGGTTGAATTTTGAAGATCGGAAGATTGTAGAGATTGCAAGAGCGATGTATTTCGAGCCACGGATATTGATTGTTGATGAGACCACAACTGCTTTGGCGCAGAAGGGACGTACCATTCTCTATCATTTAATCGAAGAACAAAAAAATACAAAAAGGGCGGTATTGTTTATTTCTCACGATTTGGATGAACTGAAAGAAGTGTGCAATATAGTCACAGTCATGAGGGATGGGGTATTTATTAAGACTCTCCAGGCAGAGGAGATTACTCCGGAAAATATGAGGACCTATATGGTCGGCCGGGAACTGACGGATAACTATTTCAGAAGTGATTACGAATGTACGTATGAACCTGAAGTTGTTATTGAATCTAGACATGCGACCTTGGACGGAGAGATTCGCAACATAAGCATTCAGATCCATAAAGGGGAGATTCTGGGACTCGGAGGGCTGTCCAATAGTGGAATGCATGAAGTGGGCAGAATGTTTGCGGGAATTAACAGGCCGATAACCGGCGAGGTTATTATTCCGGAGAAAAATGTTGTGATCACAAATCCGATTCAGGCGATAAAAAACGGAGTCGGCTATGTATCAAAGGATCGGGACAAAGAAGCTTTGATTCAGAATGATACTATAATGAGCAATATTGAGATGGTTTCTTATGACAGATTGACAAAAAAGGGGATAATCCGTAAAAAGGACGAAAAAGCCTTGGCGCAGGAGCAGATAGATTCTCTGAGGATTAAGTGCCAGTCTCCAACACAGTATGTTCAGGAATTATCCGGAGGCAATAAACAGAAGGTTGTGTTTGGAAAATGGATTGCGAAAGACTGCGATGTTCTTATTTTAGACTGTCCGACACGAGGGGTTGACATAGGTGTAAAAGTGGATATGTACAGGCTGATCACAGAACTGAAACAACAGGGAAAGGCGATTCTTTTAATTTCTGAGGAACTTCCGGAATTACTTGGGATGAGCGATAGGATGCTGATATTCAAAGATGGAAAGATAAGCACCGAACTTTCCAGAAGCAAAGAGATTGCAGAACATGATGTGATCCAATATATGATTTAATGAACGCAGTAAATGTTTTTGAACTTGGGAAAGGAGCGCATGGGAAGAAGAAAGATTCTTTTATACATGCAACAGAGAAATGGGTAAAGCAATTGACAAGATGAGAAAAAATCAATTCGTTGGATACATACTGCCGTTTGCGGGTCTGATATTGGTGTTCTTGTTTTTCCTGATCATGACACAGGGCAGGATGATAAAGCCCTCAAATATTTCAAATATCATTGATCAGGTTTTCACCACATTAATCGTTTCGGTAGGGGCTATTTTTGTATACGCCCATGGCGGCTTTGACATGTCGGTTTCGGCGATCTGCGGTATAGCACAGCTGGCAATGGCAGCCCTGGTAACTGCAACAGATGCAAGGATTCATCCTTTGCTTGTGCTTCTGGTCGGTGTAGTGATATGTGTGGTGATCAGCATGTTAAATGCAATAGTCCATCTGGAATTGAAGGTGCCGATTTTCGTGGTGACACTCTGCACTATGTTTGCCTGTTCGGGACTTTTAGCCAATATCGCGCAGAAACAAATATACAGTGTACCAATGATGTATTTGAGCACATATAATCAAACACCGGTAAGACTTCTTACACTATTGGTTATTGTGGTGATCGGATGGGTATTATTTGAAAAAACGAAACTTGGCAAGATACAGAAAGTAATTGGCGGGAGTCCGGTGGTATCATTGCAAAGCGGTATTGATGTCAAGAAAAATGTTTTTCTTGCCTTTGTTACTCTGGGTGTCACTGTAGGCATTGCAGCATTTTTTACCTTGAGTCGTTTGACAAGAGTGACAGCGGCATCCGGCGGAAATCTGCAGACCAATATCATGATTGCAATAGTGCTTGGCGGTATGCCTCTCTCAGGCGGGGCTACATCAAGGTTAAGCAGCGTTATATGCGGTGCGATCACAGTAACACTTTTAACGAATGGTATGACTTTGATGGGGATGAATGCGGCGGTGATAAATGCAGTAAAAGGTATTTTGTTTGTGCTGATTATTGCGATTTCTTATAAGCGATCCCCGGACGGATTATATACATAAAAAAACAAAAAGGAGAGAAGAAATGAAAAAGAAACTTATTGCGATGACACTATTACTTTGTCTGGCAGCAGGGGTGCTGGTAGCATGCGGAGATAATTCTGCTCAGAGCACAGGTGAAGAGACGTCTCAGAATACAGAGGAAGGGGCAGTTCAGGGCGCAGAGGAAGAAGCAGCAGAAACAGTGCAGAGAGATTTTACCTTTGGTTTTAATTATATGTCATATTCTGATGCCCTTGGAAAGAAGATCCAGAAAGTGACGCAGCAGACCTGTGATATTCTTGGCGTAGATACAAACTATGCCGAATTCGGAAGCGATATGGAAAATACGATCAGTACGATTCAGAATCAGATAGAGCTCGGTGTTGATGCTGTCTCGGGATCATTCGCATATTCAGAGATTCTTCAGATGTGTGAAGATAATGATGTGGTTCAGATGTATCCTTCGGGTTATATATCAGATCCGGATATGTTGCAGTATGTAGCAGGGATGTCAAACTTTGGCGGTTTTATTTCAGAGAACGATTATGAAGCGGCATATGATGCAGTGAACACACTATATGAAAACGGCTGCCGGAATATCGGTCTTATTACAATGCCGGATGGTCTTGCGGATTTTATGGATCAGAGAAATCAGGGTGTCAGAGATGCTGTTGCAGAGCATGACGATATGAATCTTATTACAGATTATCAGGGGTTCCCGGGAGATTACGGCACCTATCTTTCTCAGTGGCTATCGGTATATCCCGAACTTGACGGTGTTGTCAACACAAGTAACGACGGTACATGCGAAGCGGCTATTTACACAGCGGAGGCACAGGATAAAGTAAAACTTGCCGTTTTTGATCTTCAGGATGGCACAAAGCAGGCGATTGAAGACGGTATTGTAGCATGGTGTGCTACCGGTCAGGAAAATACCTGGGCAATCAGCGTCATTCTCGCTTATAATCAGCTCTGCGGACACGATCTTATTGAGGATAATACAACAGTGCTGTATCGTCCGTTCCTCTATATTCGGAGTGCGGAAGATGTGGAGATTTATGATAAATATGTTGACGGTGATATTCCCGTATATAACGAAGAGGAGATCAAAGCTCTTATCTACGATTACAATCCTGATGTAACGATTGATGATATTATCGCGGTCAATGAGGCATATTCGATTGAGGACATTGCGGCAAGACGTGGTGAGTAAATTTATAGTGCAGTTGTATGAAGAGGTATAAGGTTGAAAAAGGATAGTAGAGATAACCCATTCCTATAAGGGCATAGCAAAC
>BLLW01000045.1 GCA_011959285.1 Lachnospiraceae bacterium
TCATCTACTCCTCCATTCCGAAGCGTTTTACGCGAAGGAGGCGAGCGAAATATCAAATTTCGCTCTGCCATCACAGAATTTGTGACGCTTCGGCACAAATTCTTGGTTGAATAAATTGCTATCAAGCAATTTATTCAGCCTTACCTCCGTTCGTGTACACTTACACGCCTACACATTCTTTTATCTCTTGTAATACAGTTCTTTTCTTTTGACTTCAAAGCTGAACTTCTTTTCGCACAACTGCAGGGACTTCATGATGCGCATCACCTCTTCTTTTCCTTCTGCATCGCCCAACGCACAGCCTGCGGTTCCAAGCATCATACAGCCGTTTACCGGCAAAATATACATCACATGAAACAGTTCCTCTTCTATTCCCGCCACCCTGAAAGAAAACCATCCGCAGACCGCTCCCTCACAGTACGCCAGCCTGGGCGCATCCAAAAGGCTTCCCGGATAAAGGCTCGTCACCACCCAGCAGACCTCTTTCAGTGCATATTCCAACTGATTCTCCGACAGCTTCTGCGCTTTTAGCAGGGAAAAGGTGCAGAACCTGCGGGACGCCTCGTCCTCCAAAATGATCTGGGGTCTCTCCTCATATGGGTACATGTCCTCTATTCTCTTTTTTTCCATCTCCTTGAAAGAATCCGGCATCTGTACAAGAAGTTGTTCTTCAAACATTACGATTTCCATCTGACCGCCCCTTTCTGTATGTTTCCAGCCGGTTCTTTATCTCTCTTTTGCATCCCGGGAAAGAGATTGGGAGGGAAGGATACTTTTCCCCTTTTCCGCCGCATACCTGCCGTTCCATTTCTGCCGCCACCCTCTCCCCGGTCTCCTCCACCGTCAATTGATTGATTTTATCAATAACGGGACTCTTTCCTATTGCCCCGTTTATAACTGAATATGACATCATGCTCCTTTCCGCACGGCAGTTCCGCCTTACAACTTTACTGCTGCGCAATTTCTCTATGAAAACGCTGTTAAAGTACTGTTGTGAAAAAATTTCAGCTATCTCGCATGCTTCCTGCAATGGGGCGGAATCCCGCTGTTATCTGTGCAATCCTGTCCTGCCCGGTGCACTGGGGAATGGCGGAAATAATTTTGACCACAGACGCTCCCAGTTCAAATTTATTTCGTTCACTCTCCTGTTCCAACAGCTTTTCCATCTTAAATTCTTCCTTTTTCTTCTCCTCCCTTTCGCCATTCATAATCTTTTGCAGCGCCGTCTGCTCTTTATCATGATGCTCGCTCCTTGTGGGAAGACTCTGTATTCTTAAGGCTTCCAGATTCCGAAAGACCGTCTTCTTTCCCATGGCGTCCAGATTATGGCAGACATTTACCACTGCCGGCTGACCCAGCTCTCGTTTGACCGCGGTGATTTCGTTAGGTGCATCCAGTACCACTTTCGTTCCCTGCATAAGAATCTGTCCCTTTGCCTGAATCAGAATTTCTCCTTTGCTTCTAAGAATCCCCCCTGTACCGTCTTCTAACGCTATCTTTGACGTTCCTTCCAGCGCAGACAGCTCCATAAGCGACGGCTGAAGCGTCAGGCTTTTGTGATGGTCTGTGGCAAACCATCGCTGGTCCGGGTTCTGGGTCTTACTGCACACGGCTCCGTTCTGCCGCACACAATGGATGCCTATGGCTTCCCTCTCGTCCTCCCCTGGAATCAGCAGCCTGATTCTGCTCCCTTCCTCCGGCATACAATAAACCATGTTTCCGTGTTCGGGCATCCATGGATACCAATAAGCGTTTGCCTGTTCCTGCATCTTATCGATATCCAGATGCACCCTCACATTTTCATCCATCCTCTCCAACACTGTTCCCTCCAGCGAAACTCCCTTTATACATGGGTTATAACGAACCGGCATATGAAAATGCATTGGTCCGCCAAGCCGGTATGTACCCCAGAGCATTCCATTCTTTAACTCCATATCTGCTTCCAAGACGCGAAGAAGCGTGCGATGATACAGGACGCTTTGCCCCAAATGGAGGACATGACCACTCGCCACTTCATAGTAAGCCGCTTTATCCGGATCGAAATCCATTTTTCTTGCATGCTCGGCTTTCATGCAGCATTTTCCTCTAAACGCATCTAAGCTTACGGGATGTTCCTGATTCTGCACTCCTAGGCACAATCCCTTCCCGGCATAATTGCCTGCCATATAAACAGGCGCATGGAGATGGGAAGACAGCCGTAGCAAAAACGCCCAGTCCGTCTCCCGGTATTGGATAAACGGCGCTTCTACCGCCTCATCCTGCACAAAGGAAGAAATAGAAAAAGAATGTTCCCTGCAGATTTCCTTCATCAGATTGAAAATAGAACGTTCCCCCTGCCATGACCTGCTTTTTCTTTCCAGATCCATAAGCCAGGACAGGGAGTAGGCTTTGATAGAAATCGTCTCATACGAAGCCTCACTGTCCGTATGAATCTCGCTGATGATTCCTGAAAAAAGCAGTATTCTTTCCCCATCTACATCTGCCTCAACTGCCAGAGGCTGCCCCGTAAGTCTTATACCAGCATTCTCCACTCCCATTGGCTCAATGCAAGCCCTTACCTCCGCAATTGTATGTGTACCCATCCTTTCCCTGATAGAAAGACTTTCCAGCCGTCCCATAGGGATATTGCATCTAACTTTTATCTCATCTACGCTGATAAATTGATCCGTACCATCTTCCTGCATTTTGTCTTGCATTTTTTCATTTGAATATATACTCATTTTTCCTCCTTAAATTACATGTTTCACGCACATTTAAGTTGGATACATTATAGTTAAAAGCAAGTTCTTTTTATGATTTTCTACCAAATCGACAAAAAATACTTTTAATTTACATTTTGCACGTACTATAAACCATTTTCTTTAAATCAACTATATATATCTTACGTTCAGTGTATAAGCACGAATTAAATCAGAATTATCAAAAAAAATACAACAGGATTTATTTTATCCCATTGTATTTACCTATCTTGCATAAATGTGTAATTATAATTAAAACTCTTGTATCTATTGCTGCTTACATGCCGCCAGCTCCATAAACTTCTCTACATACATTTCATAAGTAAAACACTGTGCCCGTTCCACCGCCGCCTTCTGATATTTTTGAAGCATTTCATCATCTTCCAAAAGCCCCAGCACAACATCCGCCATATTCTTCTCCTCGGGAAGGATATGCGCCGCGTCAAGGTCTCTCTCCTTCGTCATAACCGGAAGCAGAATACCATACTCCCCGTAAATGACCGGTATCTTCTCCCCGCTTTCCCTCTTCTCCAAGCAGGAAGCGTCCCCGTCCTCCAAAAGGATTTCTGCCGGACCAGTCATACAATTTACGCTTACCGCCGCCAGTCCAAGGCTCATCCCCTCCACCAGCGCGTTAGGAAAACCTTCATTAGATGACGTAAGCAGATAAATTTCCCCTTTTCGCAAATACTGATAAGGCTCTCTCTGCATGCCTGCAAAATAAATTGCGTCTGTTATGTTTAAATCCTCTGCCAGCTTCTTATAATATTCAAAGCTTCCGGCTCCCATCAGAATCAGGCGCACCTCCGGCATTTTCTCATGCACCAGCGCAAATGCTTTCAACATATGCCAGAACCCTTTCATATCATCGTCCCTGCCCATAGAAACCATGCAGCGGATCTTCCGTCCTTGATCGTCGTAGGTTCCCCAAGGCAGCTCAGGCTCGCTCTGCATAGCTTTTTCGCGGATTGCCTTCACATCATATAGATTATATAAGGTTGCTGTCTTGTGAAAGTTAAATCGTTCTTTAAGTTCTTTCTCAATTGTTTTAGAACAGCAGATCATCAAATCTGCCTTTTTGGTAAACAACTTGATCTTTAAGTGCTCCTCCACGTCCGTGTAATTGCGAAGCCCCAGCCATACCTTTTCCCTGCCTGTTTTAGAGAATGCATTCACCATGTTTGCCGTGGGACCAAAGCTGTATACAATATCCGGTTTCATCTGTTTTTTCAACTGCCGCACTTTTTTTGAGCGCTTAACAATATTCCAAAGTTTCTGCAGGGTTCCCTTTTTCGCCCCCATCTGAATATCAATAATATTTAAGCCCTCGACATCATATGCAATATTTGCCGAATTAAAAATAACAATTGTTACATCAAAATACGGTTCCATGAGTCTTGCCGTTGTAATACAGACCCGCTCGAATCCCCCCTGATGAAGCATAGGAGACATCAGCATCAGTTTCTTCTTCATTTCCACTCTCCCGTTTCATAAAAAGCCGTCATCTTTTCCGTCTGTGCACTTACGTCAAATCCTGCTTCCTGCATTTCTCTCGCGTAACTTCCGCGCACATAATCAGCCGTATTTTCAATATAAGCCGCCCACTCGCCTGCGTCTTTCTCAATGCTCATCCTATGTACCAACTCTGTCGCCGCCACCTCTTCACAAATGCTGTCCGACATCAGACACCGAAGCCCCGACGCCTGCGCTTCCACAATGGTTCCTGGGAGCCCCTCATAGCGGGAAGGATAGACGAAATAATCCATTGCCTGATAATAGTCATAAACAGGATTCTGATTTCCCAAAAAGTGCACTCTCTCTGCAATCCCCAGCTGCTTTGCCAGACGTTTTGCATCCTCCATACCGCTTCCTTCACCCAAGAGCAGCAAAACATAATTCCGTTTCTTTTCTCCTTCAGGCTTTATATCATACGCCCCTTTATCATTTGTTAAATTTCCATTTAATTTCATATCATTACATAGACTGGCAAATACATGAAGAAGATATTCATGATTCTTTGCATAATGAAATCTTCCTACATGTCCAATCACATAGTTATCCCTTATCCCAAGCTTTTCCCGCATATCCTCACGTTTCTTCTCATCATAGGCAAAAGCCTGGCAGTCAATTGCGTTGGGAATAAAAATCGTCCTTCCCTCTTTCACCGCCTGCTCTCCAAACACAGAAATACCTGCCAGCCTTGAGCAGGTAAACAGATAATCCGCCTTTTTGGAAAGATTTCTCCTCATCCATCGCGTGAGCTTCCCCTTGGCGCCCTTATCCACACCGGCGCTTCTGGCATGGGCAATCGTGATCGGCACTCCTGCCTTTTTTGCAATGGGAAGATAAACCGCCGCGGTACTGGTAATATGCCCCTGTACTGCTTCAAAATCATGATGCAAATCAAAAAAATTTTTAAGCGCTCGTTTGTAAGAAAAATAATTGTATAAACGGAAACGAGGAACCCGGTAAATTCTTCCTCCTAATTTTTCTATCTCATCATCAAAATGCCCTTTTTCATTCGTATGAACCAAAAAATCGAACTGGATACGGTTTCTATCCATATGACGATATAAATCCATAATGCGGCTTTCGGCACCGCCAAGCTGGGTATTTCCCAGCACGTGTAAAATACGAATCACCTCTGACACATTACCTTCCTCCTGCAAATGATAGTATACAACATTTAGATATTCCCATAGAATCCTGTGTCTGCTACTTCCACCCACTTCAAATACATCTCTTTATAATGCTCTTTGATAAATGCTCTTATCTTCCTAACCTCACGTTCTGTAAGATTTCCTTGCTTTTCCAAAGTAGTATCTCCATTGCTTTTTACAAAGAATTTGGCAGAACCAGATTCTGTTAATTTTCTATCACTTGCATGTACATGCATTGCCTCGATTACACAACTGGCCGTATAATACAAAAAATAGCCACACACCTTAAATTCATAATATTTGGGCATTCTATTCCTCCATAAATTGTTTATTGCGATTATAATAATCTATAACAATTTCATTCTCAATATCGTCCATATTTGTCTCTACGATTTTATCATTCAAAATTACAGCCGCATGATTTATACAATTGAGATTCAGCACCCTCACATATTCCTTATCTCTCGTAAAAGCATATCCATTAATAATCATGTCCGCCTTATCAGCAATATCTTTAATATTAAGCTGCATATTCAATTCTCACCTCCTTGATAGGATCCAAAAAAACATCAATATCATAATAAAGGTTCTGTAGTATAGGGATTAAATCAATATATTCTTCTACTTCGTCTAAATTCTTATACTTTGCCATGACTACTAAATATCCATGATCCCACTCTAGGACCTTCGTATATCTTTCCAATTTCGTAGATGTGGCAAAACGGATTACATGATTATTAAATTCAAATATTGTGTATTCCCCACTGCTTCTAAGAATTGCATAATTGTTCATGCCTGCTCCTCATCCCTTCCTATTTACCCCTGCTTCTCCCCTTAACAATCAGATACTTCCCCTTCGCCATCAAAAACTCCTTTGCCTTTGCAACAATAGTTATCCTCCTGGCTGGCTGGCTGATATACTCCCCAAAGGAAATCCACTGTGCATCCTTACTTTTAAAATAAGATTCATACCGCTGCAAATCTTCTTCGTTAATCGTATCCGTATGAACCACCATTGTGGAATATCCTGTTTTTTTCTTAAAAGTACTTCTTAAGTTAAAAGAAATAGGATAAAACCTAAGCCCCCGCCAAAGGTAAGGGCGGTTTCCGAATCCATCCGTTATGGCTGTAAACCCGGTTTCTTTCAATGCCTTCAGGGTATTTCGATCATAAGAGTGGGCAGGCGCCATAAAAATGTCTGTCTTAATGCCCCTTTCTTCCAATATTCTCCTTCCCTGCAAGAGCATTTCCTTTTGCTGCGCAAAGGGAAGCCCGGCAAATTCGGAGAAATCGTTGAGGGGGAAGATGCCCCCTTTTCCAGTTGTATAGAGATGATGGACGCCGTGCATTGCAAGGGTCCATCCGTCTTTTTCCAAATCTTTCACATATTGCCAGAAGTCTTCCGGTTTATCTTTGCTTTGCTTTATAAGGTTTTCATCCCTGTTGTCGGGAACAACCCCTATAAGCGGTTTCACCTGATAACGGTCCAGGAGAGTCTTAAACTTTAGGAACCTCCCCCAATCCATATCAGGTGTTATATCATCAAGTCTCACTGCTATTTTCATACAGTCCTCACTTAATCCGTGTATTTCCTTAGCTTTAAAGGTTTTCTTTGTACCAGTCAATGGCAAGGTTAATCCCTTTGGCAAAGTCATATTCGGGATCATAGCCTAAAAGCTTCCTTGCCTTGGAGATATCCGCATTGGAATCTCTGATATCGCCAGCTCTTTCGGGACCAAAGTTGGGCTCCACCTCTTTTCCAAGGGCTTTGCACAGGTCATGGTATACGTCGATCAAGAACTCCCTTCCCCCTGCTCCGATGTTGAAAGCTTCGCCTGCTGCCTCGGAGGGCGCTAAACATGCTTTTAAGTTTGCTTCTATTACATTATCGATGTAGGTAAAGTCTCTGGATTGTCTTCCGTCGCCGTTGATCGTGGGGACTTCGCCGTCCATCAGCTGTTTGATGAACTTGGGAATCACTGCCGCATACATGCCTGCAGGATCCTGACGTCTTCCGAACACGTTAAAGTAACGCATTCCGTAAGTGTCCAGCCCGTAGAGGACTTTGTAGAGTCTTCCATACTCCTCATCCACCTTTTTGGTGAGCGCATAAGGCGAGAGGACACGTCCTTCCTTTCCTTCCTGCTTGGGCAGTACCGGATGGTCGCCGTAGACGGATGAGCTGGACGCATAGACGAACTTCTTCACGCCGTTTTGTCTGGCTGCCTCCATCATGTTAAGCGTACCCCGTATATTAATTTCTTCATAGAGAAGGGGCATTTCAATGCTTCTGGGAACACTGCCCCATGCCGCCTGATTCAGCACGAAATCCACGCCCTTTGTGGCTTCCATACAGGTCTCCAGTTCCCGGATATCTCCTTTAATAAAGGTAAATCTGGGGTTTGCTGTCAAGGATTCAATATTTTCATACTTTCCCGTGGAGAGATTGTCTAAACATCTTACCCTATAGCCCATCTCCAGGATTGCTTCACACAGGTTGGAACCGATGAATCCGGCGCCGCCTGTGACGAGAAAAACTGCATTTTCATCAAACTTTAATTCTTTATATCCCATCTTACAATCTCCAATAAATATAGTCTTCCGTCAGGTAATCTTCTCTGTTATATAATCCCTTCAAGTCCATAAAAACTTTCTTCCGGTGTGCAGGATTGTAGAAACCGCTTACGGTCTTTTTGTCAAAGTCTAAGAACTGGGTATGCGCCACTGCCACAATGACGGCATCCATATCCTTCACCGCATCCATAGGTGCAAAGTGGATGCCATATAAATGCTCCGCTTCCCTTGCATCTGCCGCCGGGTCAACAACAACAGGTGTTATCCCATACTCGCCCAGCTCTTTACAAATATCGATGACTTTGGTGTTTCTGGTATCCGGACAGTTTTCCTTAAAGGTAAAGCCCAGAATCGCCACCTTTGCTCTCTTTACGGGGATATCCGCCTTAATCAGGTTCTTGACCATGCTCTCCGCCACATATCTTCCCATATCGTCATTAATCCGGCGCCCCGACAGGATAATCTGAGAATGATAGCCCAGTTCTTCCGCCTTATAGGTAAGATAATAAGGATCTACACCAATACAGTGACCGCCCACAAGACCGGGATAGAATTTCAGGAAATTCCACTTGGTCCCTGCCGCCTCCAGGACAGATTTGGTGTCGATTCCCATCTTATTAAAAATAATAGAAAGTTCATTCATAAAGGCAATGTTGATATCCCTCTGACTGTTTTCAATGACCTTCGCTGCCTCCGCCACTTTGATAGACTGGGCACGGTGTACCCCTGCCTCTACCACCAGTTCATACACCTTTGCCACGGTGTCCAAGGTCTCTTCGTCCATGCCGGATACGATCTTCACGATGGTTTCCAGACGGTGCACCTTATCGCCGGGATTGATCCGCTCCGGTGAATATCCAATCTTAAAATCCACACCGCACTTAAGTCCCGACTCTTTTTCCAGAATCGGCACACAGATGTCTTCCGTCACCCCCGGGTATACCGTTGACTCGAACACTACCACAGAACCTTTGGTCAAATTCTGTCCTAAAATCCTGCTTGCACCCTCCACCGGCGTTAAGTCCGGCGTGTGGTCGTCGTTGACGGGCGTGGGTACGGCAACGATGTGGAATTTTGCTTCCCGCAGCCTTGCCGCATCCGAGGTAAATTCTACGCTTGTATTTTTAATCACGTCATTTCCCACCTCATTGGTGGGGTCAATGCCGGACTGATACATTTTAATCTTTTCTGCATTCAGATCATAACCGATTACTTTGACTTTTCTTGCAAAGGCAACTGCAATGGGCATGCCCACATACCCTAAGCCTACTAAAGAAATCTTGTCCCTGCCTTCCAGAATATTTTCATATAAACCCATGTCTTTTCCTCCTATGTCCATGCTTTTTCTATTATAGCACACCTGAAAGTCACTTGTTAACCGCTTTTTGGATTTCCTCCAGATAGGCTTCGATTACCTTTTGCCTGTCAAATGCGCCTTCCACATGCTGCCTTCCCAGAACGCCCATTTCCTCCCTTTGCTGCCGGGTGAGAGAAAGGCTTGTTCTGATTGCTGCCAGAAGACTTTCTGCATCCCCCGGCTGGAACAAGAATCCCGTTTTCCCTTGGCACAAGGTTTCCCGGCATCCCGGCACGTCGCTTGCAAGCACCATTCTGCCGCATGCTGCCGCCTCCAACAGGACATTGGAAAGCCCTTCATGGTAAGACGGATGCACGATGATATGGCTCTGTGCCATCACCTCCGGCACATTGTCAATATGACCAAAGTAGCGGATTACACCCTTTGCCGTCAGCGCTTCAATCCTTGGTTCATAGAGTGCTCTCGTTTCCTCCTCATATTCCCCTACAAGGTAAAACCGTGCAATTGCATTTTCAGACGTGATCTTCTCTGCCGCCTCCAGATACTCCTCAATTCCCTTGTCCTTCATAATGCGTATCACCGCCAGAAAGACGATGCCCCCATCTTCTTTAGGGTACGGTACAAAGGGATGCTCCTTCAAATTCACCCCGGAACCCGGCAATAATCGGTTCCTGCCCTGTACCGCCTTTTTATCCAACATACTTTTTCTGTTCGTCTCATTTTGAAAAAAGACGCAGGCTGCCCTTTTCGTGGCAACTCGATAAAACCGAAACAAAATGTGCCCCAGCATTCCGGGCTGCTCCATCGCCGTTCCAAGCCCTGTGACATTGACAAGATACGGCACCTTTCTTAACCTGCACGCCAGACCGCCGTACAAATTCGGCTTGATGGTGTAGGTAAGCACCACATCCGGCTTTTCTTCCTTCAGCAGCTTAAGGTATCGCAGGAAGAGTTTTCCGTCATGAATGGGATTGTTGCCCCTTCTCTCAAACGCCGTGGGAATCAATCTCACCCCCAGGCTCTCGATCTTTCCGCAGTTTTCATCGGGGGGGACGCTGACTGCCGTCTCATATCCCCTCTCCAGAAAAGCGGCAAGCACTTCCTTCCGAAACAAATATAGACCATTTGCGTAATTACATAGAATCAGTATCTTCATTTTTCTCTTCATTCTTCATTCCATAGGCATGTACACAGGCGCCCTAAAGTTCTGCAATAGAAGCTTCGATATCACTCATCTTCCGTATCACGACGCTGTCATACATCATCATTACGACGTCCTCTTCATAGTCGCCGATGTGTTCCTCATTTTCCCTGCCTGCCGCGTTCTCGGCAATCAGCTTTATAAAGTCCACCCCTGCTCCGTAAGCATGCAGATATGCCCCGCCGAATCGGGGATTGATCTCAGAGAGATAATAAGCGCCGTCCTGATAAAAGAAATCCATATCCAGAGGACCGCAAAACTCCATCAGCGCCAGAACCTTTCTGATGAAATCAAAAAGCGCCTCGTCTTTAAAGGAGACGGTCTTGTTGGCGCCTCCTATGGTGGTGGACAGCTTGCGCTTGGAAAACATGGCTACCGGCTTGTGGCTGATGGTGTCCACATATACGTCCGCATCCAAGTCTTTCCCCGTCATCAGCTCCTGAATGATCAGGCTCTCGTCCGCATCCGTCACCTGTTTCAATAACTCCAAGGTCTCTATCTTCCGCGCACCCACACTTCCGCTTCCCGTTCTGGGCTTCACGAATACCGGCAAGGAAACTTCTCCCGCTTCCTGTGCCTTACAAAACTCCTCATAAGTACCGTAAGTCTTCACCGTATTGATCTGATGCTCCGTGAGGAACCGATACATTTCATATTTATTGAAGCAAAGCTTCGCCGTCTCCTCGTAGGGAGCAAGCACCGTCACGCCAAGCGCCTCAAATTCTTTTCTATGCCCGGCAAGGAGCATGATCTCCGGGTCGATCAGCGTAGTCACCGCCTGAATCTTCTCTTTTTTACAGATTTCAAGAATCATAGGAATATAGGCGGGGTCATTGATCAGGGGAACCCGATATGCTCTGTCGGCAAAAGCCATTGCCGGCGCCACTTCGCTGTTGTCCGTCACCACGATCTTTACATCTTCCCCCAGCGTCTTCCTAAAATCCTTAAGCAGTTCGCATCTTCTCCCCACACTGCAAAATAAAATGTTCATTCCAGTACTCCTTCGGCGCCTTCCTTCTTTTCTGCAGGCGTTCCCTTAAATGCCTCCATGGTGGCGTCATTCTCACTGCTGATTCCCTCTCTTGCAAGCACTGACCGGATGGTCCCGAAAAAGATTTTCGCATCCAGCGCAAAAGAAAGGTGGTTCACATATTCCACATCATATTCAAACTTCTTTTCCCAGGTAATGGCGTTGCGCCCGTTTATCTGCGCCAGCCCGGTCAGCCCCGGTCTCACATCATGCCGGTGCTTCTGGGTCTCATTGTAAAGGGGCAGATATTTGATCAAAAGCGGTCTTGGACCAATGATGCTCATATCTCCCTTTAAGATGTTAAAAAGCTCCGGCAGCTCATCTAAACTGGTGCTGCGCAGCTTCTTTCCAAAAGGTGTCAGCCGCACTTCATCCGGAAGCAGATTTCCCTCTTCATCCCTTGCATTCGTCATGGAACGAAACTTGTATAATTTAAATATCTTCTCGTCCTTTCCCGGTCTTTGCTGGGTGAACAGCGCAGGACTGCCCAGCTTTACCCGCACCAGAACCCACAAAACCGCAAGGATAGGGGAAAGAACGATAAGCCCCATAAGGGATATAAAAAAATCTAAAAGACGTTTGATATACTTCTTATACATCTTTCCTTCTTCCTTTACCTTCCGAAGCATCTGCGCACAATGCCAATAATCCGCTCCATATCCTCATCCGTATTCTTGATATCGCTAGGCAGGCAAAGTCCCTGTGCAAAAATCTCCCCAGATGCGCTTTCCTTCCTGCCATGATCCCTTATGCTGCCCTCCGCTGTGATAAAATCATACCCTTCAAACACCGGCTGCAGATGCATGGGCTTCCAGATGGGACGGCACTCTATATTCTCTCTGTCAAGGGCATCCATGACCTGATCCGGCGTAACGCCGCATGCCGGGTCTATCTGCATGCAGGTCAGCCAGCAGTTGGCATCTCCATCCTTATTTAAAGGATTCAGAGCAATTTCCGGTATGTCCGAAAATGCCTCCTTATACTTGCTGTAAATCGCCTTCTTTAATGCCTTGTGCTCCTCCAAATGAAGAAGCTGCCCTCTTCCGATTCCCGCCACAATATTGCTCATCCTATAGTTATAACCAATCTGGGAGTGCTGATAGTGCCTTGCCGGATCCCTCGCCTGAGTGGCAAGGAAGGTTGCCTTTTTGGTAAATTCCTCCTCCTGCGCCACCAGCATTCCGCCTCCCGAGGTGGTGATGATTTTATTTCCATTAAAAGAGTAAATTCCTATCTTTCCAAACGTCCCCGTCTGCCTTCCCTTATAGGTACTGCTTAGCGACTCCGCCGCATCTTCAATCAGCGGAACCTGATGGGAAGCACAAATTTCCATGATTTCATCAAGCAGTGCCGGCGTGCCGTACAAATGCACCACAATCACCGCTTTGGGAGCAGGATATTTTTCAAAGGCGCGGGTCAGCGCATCCGGATCCATATTCCAGGTATCCTTTTCCGAATCGATGAACACCGGAACCGCCTTTTCATACACTACCGGATTGCAGGTAGCACTGAAAGTCAGGCTGGGGACAAAGACCACATCCCCTTCTCCGATCCCCAGAATCTTAAGCGCCAGATGAATGGCTGCCGTGCCGGAACTGAGCGCAGAGGCATGGGCGATTCCCGCGTAGTCCGCCAGCTCTTTCTCGAAAGCATTCACATTAGGTCCAAGAGGCGCCACCCAGTTGGTGTCAAACGCTTCCTTAATAAATTCCTGTTCTTCTCCGTGCATCGTGGGGGAAGATAAATAAATCCTTTTCTCAGCCATTTTCTCCGCTCCTTCTATTCCTTATAATGATAAGTAGGCACAATCTCCCTGATCATAGGTCTGATATCCGTAGTTTCACTTTGGGACGCCTCTTTTAAGTTCTTAAGCTGTACAAAAAACTTCATCTCATCTATTTCTATAGGTTTCCCAATATGAATCAGTTTATTTGCGGTATCCGTCATTCCTTCTTCCGCCATCAAAAGTTCCTCATACAGCTTTTCGCCGGGACGCAGTCCGGTAAATTCTATCTTGATATCCTCATCCACTCGATAGCCGGAAAGACGTATCAGGTTTTTGGCAAGGTCCAAAATCTTCACAGGTTTTCCCATATCCAGCACGAAAATCTCACCGCCCTTAGCATAAGCGCCTGCCTGCAGCACCAATGAAACCGCCTCCGGTATGGTCATAAAGTAGCGGATAATATCCGGATGGGTAACAGTAACCGGTCCTCCCGCCAAGATCTGTTTCTTAAACAAAGGAATCACGCTTCCGTTGCTTCCCAGCACATTTCCGAAGCGCACCGCCACAAACTCCGTATCATAATGTTTATTAAATGTCTGGATAATCATCTCGCAGATCCGCTTGCTCGCCCCCATGATATTGGTGGGGTTGACCGCCTTATCCGTGGAAATCATCACAAACCGCTTTACATCATTAAGTGCCGCCGCCTGCGCCGTCTTCCATGTGCCGAACACATTGTTCTTCACCGCTTCATTGGGGCTTACTTCCATCAAAGGCACATGCTTATGGGCAGCTGCATGATAAACGATATCCGGCTTATAATGCTCAAAAATCCAGTTCATCCGATTGGTATTGCGCACAGAGGCAATCAGCACCACCAGCGAAAGTTCGGGATACTTGACCAAAAGCTCCTGCTGGATGTCATATGCACTGTTCTCATAAATATCTACAATGATAAGCTGTGCCGGCTTGTGGGATGCAATCTGACGGCAGAGCTCGCTCCCAATGGAACCGCCTCCTCCCGTCACCAGTACCTTCTGTCCCCTCACATAGCCTAAAATGGAGTCCAGATCCACCTCGATGGGATCCCTCCCCAGCAGATCTTCCACCTCCACATCCCGCAGCTTGCTGATGCTGACCTCCCCGTTTACCAGCTGATACATGCCGGGAAGGGAGCGCAGTTTACAGCTCGTTTCCTTACAGATGTCCAAAATGGCTGACATCTCCACCCTTGAGATAGAAGGCATCGCCACGATAATCTCATCGATATCAAAAATATCCGCGCATTCAATGATCTTATCCCGTCCGCCTACCACCTTGATGCCCTGGATAAATCTTCCCCATTTCCCCTTGTCGTCATCGATGATGCACCGGATGACCATGGTGGAAAAATTGCTGTTCACGATTTCTTTGATGATCAGATTCGCCGCCTCACCCGCACCGATCACCATAACGGAGATACTGTTCTTCTTATTCTGCTGCTTGTGCTTCAAACTGCGGAAGAACCGGTAAGAAAAACGGCTGACAAAAATAAAACTAATCAGCAGGAACGCATATAGGAAATAATAACTGCTGGGCACAGCCTGCATCCCCGGTTCCTTAAAGAACTGGATGCCTGCCGCCTGAATCAGCGAGGAAATCACACTGGAAATGACGAGATTTTGAAGTTCCGTCTCCCCCGCGAACGCCCAAAGGCTGCTGTACATCCTGAAAATATATAAGACTGCCAGCGTAACCAGGATATTTAAGGGCAGAAACCGGGTAATCGGCTCTAAAAAATAATCCGGTATTGCCGAAACGTCAAAGCTGTAACGCATCAAAAGCGCCAAATAACTTGCCATGCAGACGCTGATGATATCATAGACGATCAGGCAGGTTCTTCTATAAAACAATTTTACATTAAAGGGATGTCTCGTTTTCTTGTTCTCTTTGTTCATAACCTTAACCTTCATGGAATATAAGCGGTGTGATGACAAGCATGAGTACCAGCGTACATGGATTGCTCAGACTGAAGATCCACTCCACCATGCCCGCCACTGCCACAGCCATACTCACCACTGCCGGCAATGCCGCATATGTTATTTTATCCTTCTTTTTGTGATAATACAAACAACTTTTGATAAATGTGGCTATCCCCACAAGGACAAAGAGGATTCCCACAAAAACGCCATGGTCATAAGCTACCTGCAGATAAATGTTATGGGCGTGGGTGGCAATTTCGCCGTTCTTTAAAACCGCGCCCATCTCTTCATGCCCCGTCATATTCAGCTGCTCTATATAAGACCTGAAAATATCAAGCCTTCCATTGGTGTAATCATTATCCTCCGGAATCTCCTCCGCTTCCTGAGAAAGCTCCTGCGGCATGCCGTCCGCTGACGCCACCAGATAAACATCTAATTCGCTTTCTTCCTCCGCCTTTGCCGTATTCTGCTTCGGGTGCGTCCTTTGGTATTCTTCGATCTCTCCATATATATCAAAGGTACCCTCCGGGATGCCAAAAATCTTCTCCGCAAAAACGTCAATAAACCGTCCCACCCGCATAAAGTTCTTCGAGTCAAGATTCCTGCCCCGCATCACATCCTCCGGACAGTACATAGAATATTCAATCTCATATAGAAAAGGATCACTTGCCAATATAGGCACATTTCTCTGCACACTGAACGTCACCGGCAGGCATACCGCCACCGCCGCTATTGCCATACCAAGATTTCCTGCAAAGGAAAGAAGCCTCTTTTTTCCTTTTCCCCAAGCGGTCACGATCAATGCAAACAAGACCGCAACGCCCACTGCAAAGAAGGCGGTTCTTGACATGGTAAACAGCATATAGGAAGACACCACCCCAAAAAGGGTAAGCTCCTTCCAGCAGTCTTTCAGCCTGCGGCTTCTGCGCAGCTTATCGCACAAGATGACTACAGCCGCACATTCCACAATGGTAAGATAGGTCGCCGTGATCGTCACGGTATGGAAAATATGGGTATACCTTGCATTTCTGAACGTAACATAAGGTCTGTGCAGCAGGGCATAGCCCGTGGACCAGGCAAACTGCAGGATCATCCCTCGCGCCACATTGACAAGAAGCCTGTCCCTATGCTCCCACATTCCGTAATTTAAGTAAAACAGGGTAAAGGCTGCCACCATCGCCACACCCCACCATCTTCCATTCCTGAATAGAATGATCATGGCAAAGAACAACGCAAGAAGACCGGCATACAGATAAGACGGCTTTGCCATCCTCCTGCCGCTTCCTTCCGGCTTTTTCCTGCACAGCGCAATCAATGTGCGGATGACGATCAGCCCCAGCAGAACCGCAATCCATACCGTGTGCTTCAGCGCCTGCACTGCCAGCGCGTCCATCTCCTCCGTCACATGGGTATTAAAATAATAGTAACCGTAAATCCCTGCCCCCACAAGATAGACTGCATTGTACAGATTGACGATTTCCTTCCATTTAAACATGGCAATCACCGCAAGGGAAAACCAAAGCATTTCTTTGCGTTCCGCCACGGTATGATGGATATCATACAAACCGCTCATATATTCACAGCAGCCTGCCATAGCGCCTGCAATGGCAGCCGACTGAACCAAATCCCCTATATGACTCTTCACATATTGCCATGTCAGCACAGCCTGCTGCCCGTCCCTGTTATGATTGATTCCATAAAACAGGATTGCAGAAAGCAGCACCACACTGACACAATAAACGGTATTATCCAGCACATAACTTCCGCACACGCCTAAAAACACCGCCCCAAGGCAAACGGCACCAAAGATCGCAACCAGCGGATTCATAACCGCCTTAAACGCCTTCTCCACCGTAATCAGCTTATCTTCCCGCTTCTGATACCACCAGCGGACCGCCAAGCATAACGCCGCCGCTAAAGCAGCAATCAGACCGCCAAACACGAGCACCCTGCTTTTCCTAAGGGGCATTCTGTAATTGTAATTGGCTGCAAGGCTTACCCCCTCCTGGGTATCATCCGCATAATACATGGTTCCTAAATAGGGCATTTCAGCCATGGAAACCGCCTCATATCCTGCATGGATTTCCGAATCATTCCCCTGCAGGATCACGTAATACATTTTCCCCACTTCCATGTCAATGTCAATCATGACCTGCAAAAGACCGGGCAATGCTTCCTTGTCAATTACCGCCTTTTCCTCACACACCTGCTGCCACTGCTCGTCCAAGATTCGCAGGAAAAAGGTATCTCCCGTACAGTTTTCGCCCAGATAGACCTCTATGGTGTCCATATGGTCATACTGCGCCACTATGCCCTGCAGCAGAGTCTTCTCATTGTTGATTACCTCCGTCACGGTTCCCTGAACAGGGGAAACGGAAGTTGTTACCGTCTCCCGCCAGATTCTAAGCGGCCAGAGCGAGACTAGAAGACATGCCGCCACAATCAATATGACTGCCTGGATTGCTTTACTTTTATATACAATCTTTTTCATAAAATCCTTTCGTTACTATACAGAAGTAATCTGATTTATTCCAACTTTTCCGGTTTGTTCCATTTTTACGCATGTAAGTATATCACAGTTGGTTTCAATTATCAAATTTTGTGGGGATTATTTCCTGCATACAATTTCCCATACAATTTCTTTTCATTAGATAGTTGACAAGAGTATTAAAAAAACGTAAAATGTCATGCATAGAACAAAAATCTTAGAGATTTTTACTGGGGCGGTGCGTGCACTAAACTAGATTTGAGCTTGTTGAATAAAAAGGGTCACTAGAGAATATTATGTGTTTTCTAGTGACCCTTTTTTATGAATATGTTTGTACCCCCGAAAATGATGTTCTGCTACCGTTTTTATTCAAACCTGAATATTATCATCCGATTTTTTCAGCAAATATTCCCGGAGCATAGTCTCCTGATATGCCGCTTTTTTCTCTTTAAGTAAAGCCGTCTTCATTTCCTGCAGTTCCTCTAAGTAAATCTTATCCAGTTTTCTTAAGCTTCTTTCCGTAATTTCTACCTCTGACTTATACTTTTCATAGTATTCCTTACGATAGTTCCACAATTGCAGGCGATTTTGATATCGCTCCTTCAAGCGCTGCGCAATTTGTAAGCCCTCCGGATCAAAATCTCCGGCATAATAAAAGATTGTCTCATCGTCAAATAGATCGAGCAGCGTAAGTGTTGCAAGGCGGATCTGACCATTTCCGCATAAGATCGTCTCATTCCCCCACTGCCTGATAAGGGTAGAAAAGACGGCAGGATTTTCAACGATATAAACATTTTTCTTTCCCACTGTCCCTACGCTGCCAAGGCTTCCCAGGTTCATTAAGGTCAGCAGAACCGGTTCTCTCCTCATCCAAAAACCTTCCACCCCCTCGTGTACTTTCCCATCCCTTGCCCATGCATGAATCCCATATGCAAGCGTATAATTTGACAGTTCATCAATTAAAAGCCCCGCCTCATAAAAAAGAGAAGCCTTATCCTCCGCGCAAAGTCTCTTCCTTTTATCACCCCCAGGCAATGCTGACTTTAAAAAGGCAATCAGCAATTGCTCTGCCAAAGTACCTGCGTCAAAGAAATGGGGATCTCCTGTGGTTCCTGCCGCAAAAACAGCAAGCAATATCTTTTCCGGCTGCCTGAATGCAGTCTGCTTCTCCTCCCTGAAAAGCGGGAGCTGCAAAACCGCCTTAAGAACCTGCTTCAAAACCCGGCGGAGAAAGTCCGGATTTTCCTTATAGTTTTTCATCAGTAAAAGATTCCCCTCTCCCTGTGTTCGGAGAATCATTTCAAGCCACACCTTCCCCGGTCCTGGCGCAGTCGTCTCTAAAATGGCATTAAAATATCTTTCCTTCTCTTGCTGCTGCGAAAGCTTCCTCTCCTTTTGAGAAATAAGCGGTTCTCCAAAATATGCCTGTAAGATTTCCTCCCACTCAAGCCCTGCAAAGCGGCTGCTTCCCAATGCTTTTTCCATGGATGCCGCTGAAACAGTAACAGCCTTTCTCCCTGCGAAATCCTTCTGAAAGAATCCTCCAAGCTGCCGCCAGTCCTCTGTTTCCAATCCCTTCAACGTCACCGTCCCGCCAAAACGTCCCAGGCTGACATACTTTTCCCTTATTTTTAAGAACAGCTTGTCATAGCTTTTCCGTTCCTTAAAGTAACTGATACATTCCTCTAATAATTCCTCATGTTTGTCCATCGCTCTTTTCCCTGTCCGCCTCTTCCACTAAAATACGTTCTTTTCCATTCCAGATGTAGGGCGTAACTGCCACGAACTTTGCGTTCTCCGGTCTCTGGAGATAGTAGATTGCCAATCCGGGAACCGTGTCATAATCACCCCACAATACCTGAGAATTAATCATAAAGTTGAACCTGCATCCCACCATCAGCCTGAACATGTCCCGTATGTTAGTCTCATCCACGCCTGCAAATGCCTCATCCAAAGAGATAAGGCGCGGTGCATCCTCACTTGCTCCCGCATATTTTGCGACCACTGCTGAAAAAAGAGGTACATACATCGCCATTGCCTTTTCACCGCCGCTAAAGGTAAAGAATACCCTGTCCGTTAATTCTTTCTTCTTTTCTCCCGTCTTCTGGCATTCCAGCGTAAATTCAAACCATTTACGATAATCCAGCACTTCCCGGATAACCGCATGGAAGGACTGTACAGAATTGCTGTCCTCAGAGACCTTTCTCGCCTCTGCTATCTTCGAGCGGAAATGGAGGGACAGCTTCTCCACCTCTTCCTGACGCATGATTTCCACATCCTTTGACAGCAGTTCCACAAGTTCTCTGGTATCTAACTGTTCTTCCTTCTGCGCATGCTTCTTTTTCCAATTCAAACTTAATTTCAACCCGCTGGAGGTATGCATAGTATCCATCAGCTGATTCATTTTCGTCACCCATCGGTTGCTTGCCTGAATCCTGATCCGGATTTTTTTGCTGACCGTATTCGCAAGAATATCTTCAAATAATTCCCGATCTCTGTCGCTGAGCAGCCTTTGAAGCTCTTCCGCGTCTTCCCTCAATTTGGAAAGGAGCTCTTTGAAGCGGACATTCACGCCCCTGTATTTTCCCGTAATGTCAATCCGCCTTACCGATTCCTCAAGTGCGGCAAACTCCTCATTTTCCTCCCCGAACAGGCTCTGCATCGTGAGCTGATAATCTAAGAGATACCCTCGGTTCTGATGATAAGATGCCTGCAGATTTTCCAAAAGGTCTGTCTGCTTCCTGTTTCCATATTTACCTTCCAGAGCCGCATAAATCTTTTCTGCCTGATCTTGCGGGTCATCGCTGATGACAAAGGTCCGTTCCACGTAGCCGAGCCGATATTCCGCCTCAAAAGCTTTTTTCAACAGTTCCGCCTTTATCCTGACTTTCTGAAAATCGATTTCCTGCTGCTCCAGTTCACGGCAAAGGCGGTCCCCCTCATCTTTCCAATGGGTCATCCATTTCGCTGCATTTTCTCTCTCATCCGGCAGGACCTTAAGACGTTCTAAACATGTATCCAATCGTTCCCTAATCTGTTCATAATCCGTCAGCTTTAGCTGCTCTCTGACCGATTGTAAGGATGCTTTCTTTTCGCCTGCCTTGCGGGAGGCTTTCACCAATTCATAGCGTATCCCATCCAAATCATAATCTATAGCCTCTAAATTATCCTTTAAAGTCTGTAAATATTGTATTCCGCTAAGGAAACTCCCATGCTTTACCTGAAGCTCAGACAAAAACCCTCTGTATTTGGAAAGTGCCTCCAGTGTGCTCTTAAACACATCCATGCGGGGCGGAAGATAGCACTTGCTGCAAAGATCACGGACTTGTATCTCCATTCTGTCCAGTTCATCCTTAAGCTGCTGCAAGTTTACCCTTAGTTCTTCCATCTGACTCTCTAACCGCGTCAGTTCATAGCTCCTGTCCGCATATTCCTTTGCCGCAGTCTTTAAATCCGCATCAGAAGGAAAGGCTCTCCATTCTTTCTGAAGGACTTCTATTTTTTCTTCAAGCTGCTTTTTCTCTTCGGCGTATCTTTCCATCTGCTCCTTCAATCGTGCAGCGTTTTCCTCAAGTTCAGCAATTTTTTCAGCCCGGAACTTTTCCCGCGCTCTGACGCCGATATATCTCGCCTTATAATCATGGGTAATCGTCCCCTCAAGAACGCCGATACGGTAATTTCCCCTATCGTCCACCCAGGTGCTGTTTCCTTCTTCCGAAGCCCCATCGGTCTGCGCGCCGATGGCAGACAAAATATTGGCAACACTTTGATACTTTAAAATATCCCCCTCTTCGTTATCTACATCCAAAATATCCAACATATTCTGCTTCACATGCGCCACATCACTGAAAATGTAACGATCACATACGCCGGGATCCATCTCCCTGACCTTTTCCCTGTATTGTGCCGGCACGATCAAGGCGTCCAGAATCCCCATGGTATACAATGCCTCTTCCACGCAAGCTGCCTGTTCCTCGCTCAACCCAGCTCCAAAATCAATTACTTTATAAAATTGCAAAAAAGGAATGCCTTTTTCCTGCAAAAGCCGCCTGTTCCTTGCCACTGCTTCGCTGCACTCCGGCTCGGGATCCTTTTTATTCTGCCATTCGGCAAGTTCCCCGCAGGCTTCCTCATACTTTACCGCCTGCTCTTTCTCGTGCTGCTGTGCGGCGTACAGCTTTTGCACTAGTTCCCTCTCTTTTGCAGAAAAAACTTCTTTTCCAAGATCCCTGATTTCCGAATAATCCGTTCCGAACTGATACTGCTCCAGCCGCCGTGCCACCTTCTGCTTTACTTCATCCGGGAGGCGGAGCTGCTCATTTTCCTTCTCCCACAAATAAAACCGCTCGATTGCCTCATCTATGGTTTCTGAAAGCAGCTTTTCACACTGCCGGCATTCCCGTTCCTTTTTCTCCTGTCTGTCACGGCATTCGTCCACTTCCTGCAGCTTTTTATCATAACGCTCCTTAAAGTTCTCCGCCTTTTGAATCGCCTCTCTGCCGCTTTCCACCCTTTTTGTATATTCTGTAAGCAGTTGAATATGCCCCTGAAACGCATACTCTTCTTCCATTTTTTCTGTCAGCTCCGCCTTCATAAAAGAAAACTCATCAAAAGGAACATCCTCCAGCGTTTCTTCCATTTCCGCCAGTTTCTCTTCCATCTCTTCCTTTATCTGCTCATTCCGGTTTTGCTGCTCTGTATGCTTTTTTTCAATTTCCCGGTACTTGTCTTTCTTCTCCTGCTCCTGTGCGGATTTCGCCAAAACCTCTTTTTCCGTCTCTTCCAGCTCCTGCTGCAGAACAATTTCCTGATCTTTTAAACGTGCCGCATCACTGTCTCTTAAGGAATCTCTTTCTTTTGAAAGAACGCTCTCTTCCTGTTTTAAGTTTTCGTAGCGTCTCGTCTCCTCCTCCAATAATCTGCCGCATTCTTCCTTCTGTTTATGAATTACCTCTGCTTTCTTCTGAAGCTCCCGCTGATCCCGCATTGCCTCACAAAGACGCTTTGCCTTATTATACAGCACGATTTCATTGTAATTATCATAGGTCCGTTCAATCTGCTCCGCCGCACGGACGCTCTCCTTTAGTGCATCCAGATTGATTTTCAGATTATCCATGTTTTCTATTGCTTCCGACATTGGACGGAGATCATCCTCTGACAAAGTCTGCAAAGACCGGCTCAAAATTTCATTAATGACCGTAGGCTTGAAATCCTTGGATAACTTAGGGGTGCGCAGCTGTATCAGAAGTTCAATCATCTCCTGATACTCTTCCATCGTCTCAAATCCAAATAACAGCCGATTGACGCATTGGGCATACTCGCTCTGGGTTTCCATAACCCGTCCGCCCTCGCCAATCCTGTTTCTAAGTTCCTGCCTGGTCAGGGTGAGCCTGTTCTGCACATCTTTATATAGAAACAAATCTTTCCCGATTCTTCTCCCGTCAGTCACACAAAAATACCATGTGTCCAGTTTTTTATTTTTCCTGGCACGAATCCCAATACCGATTGTCAGACAGGCATCGCTCTCAAGTTTTCTCAACTCCATATAAAGATAGCCTGTCCTCTCTTCCCGCTCGTCTCCTTCTTCCAAAAGATAATTTTCCATCTTTCTTGCCCGGGAGCCAAAGGGATCGAGCCGCTCCGGTCTCATATTTCCATCCAGAAGAAGCGGTATAAAACTCTGCATGGTTACAGATTTTCCTGAACCGTTGGCGCCTCTAAGCAGCATCCTTCCGTCCAGGAAATCAAATTCCTGTTCATCATAATACCAAAAATCCAATAGCCCTATCTTATTCAACTGCCATTCTCTATTCATCCTAAACCTCTATTCCTTCTGTACGTCATTTCCATTAAAATCAACCGGATATCTCCCGATTGCTCTGCCTAGGGCAGGTCGTATCAGCACATCCTCCCGCTGGTTTTCCACCAGTTCCAGATTAATCAGACTGGCGGAGATTTCACGGTAAAACTCTTCCGTCACCATTTCTCTGTATGTTTTTGTAAATCCGCCGCCAAACCGCTTTTTACACTCTTCAATCAGACTGCGGAACTCCTCTCCTGAAATTTTAATATTCTCCCCGTCCTTCAAGTCATATCGCCCTGTCTCCACCTTCTCCCGGATTAATTGCCCAAGCAGAAGCACAATATCCGATAATGTATTTTCCTCTGGCAGAAAACGCCCTAATCTGCATTCTTCTCCCAGGATCAAAAAAGCACAGCTCCGGTACACCTGCAATTCACAGGGAAATAGTTCTTCCAGTTCCCCTTGTATCGTGTTCCGGTAATTCCTCACATAAGCAAAGTCCTCCGCATTTTCTTCCGACACATACATTCCTAAGGACATTAAAAGGCTTCTGTAAACACGCTGCCTTCTCACGATTCCGCGGTCCTCGTCCACACCGATCCATTCTGCCTTCTGAAAATCAGAGTAGTCTGTATAATCCATAATATCCTGTGTGAAATTCCTCATGAAATAACGGGAAGCTCCGGTATTTTCATATAAGACTTCACTGCTGTCATTCTTTGCAAATCCCTCTTCGCTGCCGTCGTTCACATCTAAAATACCTTCCGCCACACAGAACTTCAGCACCTTGATCAGATGTCTTCTATAATGATATATAGTCCAATCAATCTGCTCGCTTTTATACTGTCCCTGAACATACTCCGTAAGGCTGGACAACACGAATTGCTCCTGTGCCTCCTTATCCTCCAGAAACATGAGGATAAGGCAAAAGAACGCATATTCAATAGGCGAGGTGAATTCCTGGATTCCCATCCATCGCTCCGCTCGCGCCGGCAGCTTTTCCGCTTTCACCAAATAAGCGTTCACAATGATCTGATACCCCAGTTTTTCTGTGAGGAACTTTTTCCATCTGCCCACCTCGTCTCTCATTTGATAGTACAGCTCCCGATCCCGGGATTTCAAAATCCACCGCTTGCTCAGCAATATTTCCAGTGCATTCATCCTTACTTTCCCCTTTCCTTTCTGAAAACCGGTATTCTACTCAAAAATAATACTGTATGCCGGCATACGGAACGTCCCGTCCGTGCAGTCCAGGGTGCAGGTTTTTTCCGAATGTTCCAATTCAATACGATATACCTTTCCATCTTCCGTCTTCGCCCGCTGGGACTTACTTTCCAATCCTTTAGAGAGCCAGCCAAGGAATACGTCCCGTACCTGAGGCGTAATTACCGGAAGCTCCGAAAATTCTAATCGTCCGTCTTTGATATAGCTTTCCAACAGTTCCCGTTCCCTTGCCAGTCTTTCCACCATGGCACGCCTTACTGCATCTTTCTCTGCAGTCCTGTCTATCACACCGCTGCGTTTGGTCTTTTCCCTGTAATTCCGGATACGCGGCGTAACCGTAACCTCCTGCGGTTTTTCATCGTAAACTCCGCTGTTGATACTTTCCGTTTCCCTTACAAAATCGCCTTTGAAATGAATCGGTTTCTCTATTCCGAAGACAACAGATGACAGCTTATGCGCCTCCTCAATATCCTTGCAACGTGCAAACATCTCCGCCAGCTTTCTATACTCTTCCCTGCGGTTCGCCCCGCTATTGACCTGCTCGCTGAGCCGCGTCGCATAGCGGGTAATCTTGCGGATGATTTCATTGGTCGTATCGAACACTTTAATTGCCTCTGAATCTATCCCATTTATTCCCACAAACCAATTGTGTATATTTTCAAGCCGCCCCGCCATCCGTTCATAAATCTGCTGCTCATCCCTTTCCATCTCGATTCTCGGAATCGACATCTCATACGCCGTCACCTCTTCTAAGATGTATTTTTCCGTTTCCGGCTTCACCTTCTTTAGCGACTGTTCAATCGCAGTAACATTCATCTGCAGGCTTTTAACAAAAGACCGGAGATACTCAATTAATCTATCCTTAAAAATCAAAAACTCCTTAGTCTTCATCATTTCTTCCGCCTTCACGCTGTTCAGCTCTCTCATGTAATCCTGATAATTCTGATTTAGACGAATAAAATCATTGTTGAGGTCATTCCACCATCCATAAATCTTTTCCGTATCTTCCTCCGCCATGTCTTCCATTTTCGTCAAAGCAATCCGAAGCCGTTCAAGCAGCGTCGGCTCAAGCGAGGAACCTTCAATAAATAAATTCTCCAGCCGTATCACCATTCGCTCAATCTCAACAGCTGTCTCTGTAAGCTGATAACGGAATTTCTTGTTCTTAAACTCTTCAATGGAAGTAACTCTTCTCGTGTCCTGAATGGTTGCAAGATTTCCCCACTCTTTCAAGGCTGCCAAGTCCTGCTGACACTGCTCCATGGTATAGGAAGCAAAATAGGGATCTTGGACTAATTCATCATACACCTCTTCCTGATACATCCAGTATTTTAATTTTTCATAATTAATATAAAATAACCGGATAATGGAGCGATATCTGCCTGTATTTTCTACATTGAGATATTTTGCCTCCATAACCGGTTTTACCAGCTTTTCGTGTATTTTCATTTATTGTCAGTCCTCCGGATATGCCTGTTCATATTGTATGAATCTGCTTTTCTGCGCTGCATCCACTGTCTTTGATTATAAGTAATATAGAATTTAAAAGCAATCCTTTATCGATGTATTTTTTAGTTTCAGCCTCTTTATCCTTAATCTCTAAATTTTTTTAAACTTGCTAATAACAGCATGGGACAGCGGGTGGTCACAGTGGTCACAAATCTGTCCCCGCCCCTTGAGGACAAGCCTATTCCTCATACATACAAAATAGCAAATAAGCACCTTGCCGTATGTCTGCCTGAGGTATCGTATATAGCAGGGCGGAAAAAGAATATAAGACCAAGATTGAATACAGGGATTTATCTATAAGAAATCTTGCCACAATTTACGAGGATTTATTGGAATATCAGCTTTTTATTGCCGATGAGGCAATGGTACTGAGGAAATCAAAGGATAAAGCAGCTTATTTTAGGGCTTTAGAGGTTCAACTTACGAATGCCGATGAAAAATCGTAAAAAGGTTTCTTTTGATTCCGGGACAGAATACCGTAAGAAACTTGTGGCTTATTATGCGCCAAAGAACCCGGCTTAGGGGATGTTTGAAGAAATCAAAATTTACTTATCGGTGATGACGTGAGTATGGAGTTCAGGGCGCTGAAGATTTTAATTTCAAATCCACAAGCATTAGTAATATCAGTATCCGTATTCGTACTATACGCATTAGAAGGACGTTGGGTATCTCACAGGGAAAATGTACAGAAAAGAAAGAAGAGGCAATTGCTGCAGGAAGAATAGTTTTGGGAACGCGGGTAAAATCGCGATATCGGGATTTTGGAAAGCAGTCATCAATCTTCCCAAATCAAACTTCACACCAACAAAAAAATATGATACAATCTGATACAATAACAGGAGGCACAGCATGATCGATACATTCAAACCCTTTTTAATCTATTGGACCGTCCTTATACTAGGATGCCTATTCTTTTTCCTATGCCCTTTTATCCTTTTCCTCCTATTCCCGCTGCTAATTATCATCATCCCCACCTGGGCTGTCATCGTTTACCTCATAGGCAGTTCCATCCAACAAAGAAGCGCCCTAAAAGGAATCGGCAAAAGAATCGCCACATCCTGCCTATGCTCCCTTCTAACCATCCTGGTTCTCCCCACCGCCTTCCTCCTAGAAGACGCCATAAGCTGGGGAACCATCTCATCCCCCCGCTAGCCAACTTAATTGCAATAACCTTCGCAGCAATGTCAGTCAGTTAAGCCGGAGCGCCGGCAGGACGGCAGTGGCTCGGAGCAGGAAGCGGACCGGGCACAGGGGGACAGCTTATCCTATCGTTTCAAGTCTCCGCGAAAAATCGGTAATTTCACTTACAGAATGTTGA
>BLLW01000046.1 GCA_011959285.1 Lachnospiraceae bacterium
TTGTTGTGCTGGGAGCCGGGATTATTGGAGATAAGGTCACTCCATTGCTTGCAGCACGGATTGAAAAGGGGATAGAATTGTTGCGTTATAATCCTAATACGGTATTGATTATGTCCGGTGGGCAAGGCTCTGGAGAGGATATTCCAGAAAAAATCATCATGGAACAAAAATCTGTATCAACACAGGAAAATCTACGCTTCTCAAGGGAATTGATGAATAAACAGAAGCCTCAAATTATTATCGTCACAACCTATGAAAAAGAACTATAGTGATTTGATTTTGTTACTACGAGAAAAAGGTGACTAGAAACCAGGCATGGGGATAAAATATTTTCAATAAAAAATGGGGACATATATTTGCTATAAGTATACATAGGCAGACCCTCCATACAAGTATTATACCACAAGTATAATGACAAACTAATTTATCTGTGGTATTCTGTCGATAACAAAGAAAGAGAAAAGCGGATCCGAAAGGTGATCCCCGAAAGGAAAACAGACATGGCAACAATGAATCGTTTTGATTATCTCAATAGTGAACGAAACCTGTCAGCAGCACTCTATAGTAAAAAAGAGTGGGGTTTTAATTTTATGCACTGAGTAGGCGGTATTTTTAATGCAGTGCTGGCTCGGTTGGCAGAGCATCTGATCTTTAATCAGAAGGTCGGAGTTCAACTCTCACTTTGTGTACTGTCCAATGTAAATAAATTATTTAGAGGTGAGTATCATGGATATGATTGAAATCAAAGGAAAAGTAAATACAGCTATCTGCTATGCAAGAGTCGTAGAGGATGAAGCGATAGAGCAGATCAGACGAATGTGTGATTATCCTATGACAGGAAGGATACAAAGAGATTAGAGCGTTCGCTTGGAACCCTTGGCGGCGGCAACCACTTTATAGAAATAGATGAAGCCAAAGACGGAACAAAATATCTTGTTATTCATTCGGGCTCCAGAAATTTGGGTAAACAGGTTGCTGAGCTTTATCAGAGACTGGCAATTAATCTGAATCGTGGATATGGAGATTATCTTGGGAAAAGAGATGAAATTATCAGAACCTACAAGGAGCAGGGACGCAGGAATGAAATACAAGAGGCGTTAAAGCAGCTCCACTGGCAGGTTTATGAATCAGAAACATGCATGCCGGAAGATTTATGTTATCTTTACGGTAAATATCTCGAAGACTATCAAGGGTATTTATACCACTTCAATTAATGAAAATACATTGGACGAAGCACCGATGGCGTACAAGAGTCTTGAGGACATCATTGATGTAATTAGAGAGTCTGTAGATGTCATCGATGTGATGAAACCTATTTACAACTTTAAAGCTTCTGAGTAGTGCAAAGCGAATGCGGGACGAAGGCATTGCTAGGAATTGACTCCATACTGCAGAGGCAGAAAGGGAGGAAGAAATATTACGAGCCGATTATCGACCAAGAAACCTTTGACAACGTACAGCGCATCAGAGGGCAGACAAACAGGCGGTAATGTAAAAATTAGATTTCGAGGAAAAGACTATGACAGAAACGGTTGTAGTCTTTTTTCGTGCAGTAATTACCATATGGAATAACCAACCATTACCTAAAGCATGGAAATTATCTGTTAATATATTAGGTAGTCTACTCCCATTATTAATGGGTGGAAAATCTTAAGACAGTATCCGGATTAAAAGAAGTGAAATGAAATGAGAAAAGAACAGGTATGAGCAGGAATGGTGGTATTGGAAAATGGTTAAATAGCAAACTGAATTCTAGTTTGTCGAAATAGAATTTGGTTGTATTATTTTCTAAAGAAGAATACATTTCCCTTGCAGGGGTTCTGGGTTGTGTTAAGTAAAAAAGGGAATATATTCTCATTATTATTTTAAAACTTTGGCAGAAAAAAATAAGGTGGAAGATGTTATACAATATGTAACAGCTTTCCTAAACATTTTGATCAACAAGAAATAAAAAATTTAAACCAATGAGATTTTTTGCTGTTTTTTCCGTCTAATATATGTAGGACGAAAGCAAAGGACGCTTTGAAAGAATCCTAATTTAACTGTGCGCACAGGAGGTACTGCTATAATGCAGAAAAATAAAACAGAAGATTTAGTAAGAAAAGCAAAAAGAAAAGACCCAGATGCTTTTTCGCAGTTGGTGCAGCTTTATAAGAAAGATATGTATCGAGTTGCCTTGGCTATTCTTATGAACGATGAGGATACCGCAGATGCAATTCAGGATACAATGCTTACTTGTTGGGAAAAAATACATAACCTAAGACAAATAGAATATTTTAAAACATGGATGACAAGGATACTAATCAATAAGTGTTATGATATTCGTAGAAAAAGGGAATTAACCATAAGCCTTGGAGAGTATGAAGAACTAGCAGAGGAAGATAATTATAATCTTGAATTGAAAGAAGCATTGTCCACGTTAAATGATAAGTATCGTATCATTTTAACTCTCTTTTATAGTGAAGGATATCATATTGACGAGATAGCAAGAATTTTGAAACTTCCCAAAAGTACGGTTCAGACAAGACTTCAGCGCGGAAGAGAGAATCTTGCAAAAAAACTATTATAGGGAGAATGAAAGGAGAAAATGATATGAAAAAAAAAGAAGAAAACATTTTTTTGGAAGATATAGAAATGCCAAGAATAGTGGAGGAAAAAATAACCGAGACATTATTAAAAATTAAAATGGAGGAAATTAATGTTATGAGAGAAAAAGAAAGCACAGATACAAAGAGGAAGAATAAATTAAAAAATCTTTTAAAGCCACTGATTGCAGTAGCGGCTTGTGCAATATTAGTTGTGACATTTTTAACTAACGGAAATGTTGGCAATAAGACCCCAAATGTATCCATGACGGCAGATACTGATAAATCTGATTTACAGTGGGAGGACAAATCGAAGATATCATTTCTTGACTTTTCTATTACGGCTTATGCAAAAGAACTTGACATTGCTGAACCGAGTGAAGGAAACGTTATTTTTGTTGATGCTGGTATAGGTGAAAACGGATATACAGGGATAATGTTTAGCATAAAGGGGAATGAAATTTCAAATGTTGACATTTCGATAGATAAAGGAGAATTATATTCAGCGATAATTGATGATACTACAGAGGAAACTCTACATGATTGGATGGCGCAGGGAATGCCGGATATGGATGGCGATCCAAATACATACACCATAGTTGAAACAGATGGTCTGGAACAAAGAGAAGAAGAACAAGATATTCAAAATATAAGAATTTATCATTGTACAAAACGTGGAACAAATTTTATGGAACAATATGACAGTGAAACATATTATGGATTTTATATTCCAGATCATATCATATCAACAATGGATGATGAAACGGATTTAGCAGTTGCTTCTCATAATATGCTGAATATATTCGATGGCGCAGTGCTTACTGTTACGGTTACCTATTCGGATGGAAGCAGTTTTAGAAAGGAATATGAATTATCGACAGCAAAGCTTGCCCAAGATGAAAATGGTACAATAACACAAGAAGAATGGACTGGGGGAGATGAAGGAGCTTTTGTCTATGGAATAGTTGCCAGAGAGAAAAAATGACACAAGCAGAAATTTAGAAAAAGTATTGCAGGCATTGGAACAGGCAAAACAGCGTGTAGCCAACGAGAAGAAAAAGTAGAACGAAAAGAAACGATCCGTATTTGCAAGGATAGGAATATCCTAAAAGAATATTTGATTAGCAGAGAAAAGGAGGTTGTGACGATTATGATGAGTTTATTTGATGATGAGCAGATAATGAAAACATATTGGAAAGATATGGAAAATACTCTTGCTCATAAGAAAGACAGAGAAACAGCCGAAAAGCTGATAAAAAACGGGAAAATGTCACTTGAAGATATTGCGGATTGTGTTCTGCCATTGTCATTAGATGAATTAAAAGGGATTGAAGCCGAGCTTATGCAAATGGCATAAGCAAGTAACAATTTAATATCAAAATAACAGCGTAAAGGCGCATGGAAACAGTTGACAACACCAGAGCGCAAATCAGTGCATGAAAAGAAAATAAACAGGGCTGAATCGTATGATTTGGCTCCATATGGATCCCTAGTCTAAAGGTTAGTACACAGCCCTTTCAAGGCTGGGATGCTCGGTTCAAGTACATATTTTGTATTATAAGGACATTTTTCTAAAAGAAATTTTAGAGAAGTGTCTTTTTTGGCGTTATTGACAAAAAATATGAAATGAAGGAGAGTACGGCGTTAGGAGCAGGAGCTAAAATAGCCCAAGATATAATTTTTACTGTGATATTGGTACTTGACAAAAGTTGAGCACATGCTTAACATATAAAACGTAAGATATTAAAATGCAAAGTTTAGTAAAGAAATGGATTTGCATATAGACATGGAGGTAAGGATGACAAAAAAAGAAAAGCAGCATGAAATGCGGAAATGGCAGATTTTAGATATTGCATTAAATCATTTTATCCGGTATGGGTTTTATGGAACATCCACTAGAAAAATTGCAGAAGAAGCAGGAATAAGTTCAGGTCTGATGTTTCACTATTTTCCGAGTAAGCTGGCGCTTTATGAAGTATTAGTAGAAATTGGATGTGAAAGATTGACAGTTGATAATGGCGAAGGTGAGTCACCAATTATGTTTTTTGAAAAACAGGTTGATTGGTTTTTATCTGTGGCGGCGCAAAATAATTTTGTAGCGAGGATGTTTGTTTTTATGGGATTGGCAGCCATAAATGCAAAAGATGTTTCAGAGCGTGCAGCTCAAATGATAAAAGAGCATGATGTAGAGGCGATGAGTGTTCCATACATAGAAAAAGGGCAGGAATTGGGGGAAATCAGACCGGGAGATCCTATGACACTTTCTGTGCTCTTTTACAGTAGTGTTCAAGGGTTTGCGGAAACATTAGTTTCTAGAGGCAATCTGAAATTGCCGGATAAGGAATGGTTTTTAGCCATATTAAGAAATGAAAATAGGGGGCAAAGGAGATAAGTGAAAAATGAATGAAAAGGTAAGCAAACGAGACAAAATGATGCTTGCGGTATTCATATTTGTGACAATCACGGCAGGAAGCTTCGGATATTTCGTGGATCAATTACTTACAGAACAACCAGAAGGCAATTCGCTGGGAATGGGATTATGGCTGGTGCTTCCCTTTTTTACAGGCATCGCATTACAAATGATCAGCAAGGATTTGAATAGAATTGGCATTCGGCTAAATTTTAAAAACAATTTGAAATGGTATGCAATTGCAGTCATGGTCTTTCCCTGCATAACGCTAGTCAGCGTAATTTTGGCGAAAATTAGCGGAGGATTAATTGTAAGAGAGATTGCGTTAAATGCATTGCCAGGATTGATGTTTACTACATTTTTTGCAAATTTTATAAAGAATATATTTGAAGAATTTGCATGGAGGGGATATCTGTTTATAAACTTGGAAAAAATAGGAATGAATGATTGGTATTTGTATTTGACCAATGGCTTAATCTGGGGAATGTGGCATATTACATACTATATGTTTTTCCTGCCGGACGAATATTTCACAAAGATCAGCAGACCGATGATGGTGATAGTAGGAATCGTATTAATGATTTTCTGGACACCAATGTTTGTGGAAATGCGCAGACTGACAAATTCTGTCTGGCCTTGTGTTATTTTACATTCAATGGAAGATGCAGTACCTACTATGTTGTTTGTAACAGCTAATGTATTTCAGATTGAGGAAAGATATTCTATTATGTTAGATCCAATATCCGGAATTGTACCTACGGCGTTCGTATTCTTTATTGGATTAGGATTAAGAAGGTGTCGGGTGAAACGGGAGCAAAATAGTTGAATGCTATGTAAAAGACAAGGAGAGAGTCCTTTTTGTTCAATAGATGTTTGGGATGGACGATCTGTGATTAGGCTGCAAGTCCAAAAAACGATTGCCAAAATACTTTGATAGTGATACGCTAAAAAACAGGATATTGTATTTCACTTTAGAGTTGGATTCTTGGGAGAGATAATTGAATGAAAGGATAGAATATTATGGACAAGGAAAAGGATTTAAAATTCAAATCATATGTAAGATTTTTTAAGAGCATTGTGGATCAAGACAGAAGTCCGGTAGTGATTTGTAATCTGAACCACGAGATCATTTATATGAATCCGGCAGCCATACATAATTATGAGAAGCGGGGCGGAGACAGACTGATAGGAAGAAGTCTTTTAGAATGTCATAACCAGGAGTCGAAAGAAAAGATTCAGCAGGTGGTTGACTGGTTTGAGGCAGATGTGAACCATAATATCGTATATACATTTCATAATCAGAAGCAGAATAAGGATGTATATATGGTGGCGCTTAGGGATGAAGGAAAGCTGATTGGATACTACGAGAAGCATGAGTATAGAAATGCAGAATCGATGAAGTTTTATGATTTATGGTAAGTGGAACAGGAAATGACAAAATTTAAACTTTGACGTTAAAATGGGAGTGGGCAACATGGGATTATTTAAAAAGAAATCTGCGGCGCAGTCGTATGATAAGGAAATTAGGAAGCCTGTAATCCGGTCAAGCATTTGCAGCGGCGAACAGGTGGCGGGATTTAAAGATATACATACAGGTAAGATGGAAGAGGTCATGCTGATTAAGAATTCCGCGGATCTTGATCAGTTCAGGGCGATGTATGGAATAGAGGGAGAAATCACGAAAGAATATTGAAAATTAGAAGAGAAAACAGAGGGACAAACAGTTCCTTTGTTTTTTGTTATAGGCAGACCTGTTTGCTAGAAAAATTCACATAAATCAAGGAGTGCTACGTAAAGTAGCGAAAAAAAATGAAATGCAACCGGTCTTTGCTTGTGATATAAAATACACTTTCCTATACTTGTCATATAAAAGCGAAGGAGGTATGAAGTGATGAAAACAAATTATTTAAAGAGGTATATCATCAGTTCCTATGTTTTAGTTTGGATGCTTATTATTTTTGTGGCTGGCGCGGCAATTCTGGTATTTCATGCGCCGCCTGTCATTATGTGGATTGTCCGCAATCTGATCGCATAGCCACCAACATTTGGGATCAGTGTTTTTGCAGCTTACCTATGCTGGGAAGCAACTTACCGTTTGCTATCTTGCTGGATGCCATTTGGACTGCTACTATGTTCATAAAACTGCCAACAGTAAAGATGGTTAAGGGGGGAATGAAGTAAATTTTTATGAAAATCGGAATTGAATTTTCGGAGGACACGGAGGAAAATATAAATGGTTTTAATGGTTGATACAACAACAGAACATATAGGAAAAGGAATAGCAGAGGAATTAACTCACAGCGGTGAAAATGCAGCCGGGTTTGAGTTGGTTGATACCACTGGGATGAACATTTCGCACTGCATTGGATGTAATTACTGCTGGCTGAAAACGCCGGGGGTATGTGCCATTTCGGACGATTATGAGCCGATTCTGAGAAAAATGAGCAATGCTGACCAAGTTTGGCTGATTTCGGATACGCACTTTGGATTTGTTTCCTGGCAGACCAAAAACATTGTAGACAGAATTATGCCGCTTATCACCATGTATCTGAAATTCAAAGATGGGCAGATGCGCCATGTAATGCGCTATGATCACCAACCAGATATTGGGATTATCTACACCGGAGACGGCGACCAGGCTTACCTCGAACGGTGGTGTCAGCGTACTGCGCTGAATATAGGAACCCGTTCACTGGGAGTCTTTTCTGAAAGCAGCAAAAAGGAGGCGGTTTCATGCATGTTGTAATTATCAATGGAAGTCCACGGGTACAGAAATACAGCAACACCGAGAAAATCATTGCTGCCTTTGCAAAAGGACTGTCAGAAAAAGGGGTCACCTTTGAAACCTATGCGATTTCCGACCGAAAAACATGGGACATCATTCGTGATGCTTATATAAAAAACAATGAAATTCTCATCGCTCTGCCATTATATGTGGAGTGTGTGCCCGGACTTCTTTTGGAATTTTTGGAAACGCTTCCCAGAAAGGATGAACAAACAAGGCTTTCATTCCTTTTGCAGAGCGGCTTCGCGGAGGGATGCCAGCTTCGCTGCGGCGAAGCATTTCTGGTAAAGTTACCAAAATATTTGGGCGTTCGTTATGGCGGCTGTTTGGTTAAAGGAGATAATTTCGGAATCCGCATTTTGGATGAAGAGAAACAGGCTCAGGTCACAAGACCATATCAGGCAATGGGTGAATTGTTTGCAGAGGGAGACGGTTTCTTCCGTGAGGAAGCAAAAAAATTTACCGGTCCAGAATATTTTCCATTTCCGATACGCCTGATGATGGGGTTGATATTCAAAACCCTTGGGAAAAAGATATTTCAGAAGGCGGCAGCATCGTTGGGGTGTAGTGTGCCGCTTGATGAGAGAGTCTGGGAGTAAGCTGCTGTTGACTGACCATGAAAGGCTGATTATTTGCTTTACAGATAATCCGTTCCCGATATGGATATGGACTCCGGATGACGCATTTAAAGAGGAAATATTCTAGATTTGTCGGAGAGTTAGATAAAACAAAAAATGAAATTTGATGGAAGGTATAGTATTGATGAAAAAATATTTTTTACCGCTTATTATGTTGGCGATATTTGAAACTGTTGCAATTTCATTATGGCTGACACAAAACAATATATTTTATTTGTTCAATTTTAATTATATTGGAATATCTATTTCTTTGGGGATATTTCTATTCATCAAAAAATATAAATATGCCCGCAGAGTTGCGCAGCTTTTAGTCGGACTTTATATGTTGGTTTATCTGGGCTTTATTTGTGGAGAAAATATGCAGATAGAGGGATTTTGGTATTATCTTTTCACGGGTGTGTTTGAAGCCGCAACAATTCATTATGCGGTGGCAAAAATTTTTGGACCATTGATTTTTGGCAGAGGTTGGTGTGGGTATGCCTGCTGGACGGCAATGGTGCTTGATTTTCTCCCATATAAAGTTCCTGAAACACCAAGAAAAAGGATAGGGTGGATAAGGTATATTACATTTGCAATTTCTCTTATATTTGTCTCGGCACTATTCCTTGCGCATGTCGGTAACATTGAGAAAATTATGTTTTGGGCGTTTATTATAGGAAATGTCATATATTATGCAGTTGGGATCATACTGGCTTTTGCCTTTAAGGATAATCGTGCATTTTGCAAATACATATGTCCGATCACAATATTTTTAAAACCTATGAGTTATTTTTCCCTGCTCCGAATTAGGTGTGATAAAAATAAATGTATATCTTGTGGTAAATGTAAAAATGTGTGTCCAATGGAAGTAGATGTAACGGACAATTCCCGAAAGCGAAAGAACGGCACAGAATGTATTCTTTGTTTTGAGTGTGTGAAAAATTGTCCAAAGGATGCACTATAAATTTAAGTATGAGGTGATGGTATGAAAAAATTAGGTTTAGTGGGTGGAATGGGACCGGAATCAACAATTCCCTATTATCATGATATTGTTTACGGAGTTCAAGACAGGGTTGGAAAGAATTTCTTTCCGAATTTAGCCATTGAAAGTGTAAACGCATTTGATGTGTTAAGATTATGCAATGAACAAAAATATGATGAATTGACGAATTATCTTATGCAGGCAATTAAAAACCTTATAGCAAGTGGAGCCGACTTTATAGCTTTATCGGCAAATACCCCGCATATTGTATTTGACAGATTGCAAGCAAGGTCAACAGTACCGTTAGTCAGCATTGTTGAAGCTGCATGCAATGAAGCGATTCGGCTAAATAAACATAGGGTGGGATTGCTTGGAACCATTTTTACTATGAAAGAGGATTTTTTTAAGAAACCATTTTACAGCAGCAATATTGAAATCATTACACCGACTACGGAAGAAATGGAATATATAAATTTAAAAATATCTTCGGAATTAGAACTTGGTATTATAAAAGAGGAAACCTTACAAGAGTTTCAAAGAATAATAAAGCGTATGCGACAGGAAGATTGTATTGAAGTTGTAATATTGGGCTGTACAGAATTGCCTCTTTTGCTTAATGATGAAGTAAGTCCTGTTCCATGCTTAGATACTATGAAAATACATATACAACGCTTAATAGACTTGATTGTTGAATAAGGCAAATAAGGGACGGTATATAGACGATGGAAACGGAAATATTGCAAATAATGGAAACGGCAGCAATTATAGTCAGCGGTTTCCTGATAAACATGACGTTTACAATCATTGTGCTGATTATGCAGGGCAATGAGCGTACTTTTTACCATGAACGGGTTTCGAGCATGCAGTCAGGCATAATTACGTTCATGGCGGAGGTCGTGGAGAACAGGGATGACAATACAGGTGGACATATCAGACGCACGGCGGAATATGTGGCATCCATTGCAAAGGAATTGAAAAGGGTTGACAAAAATATACTTCGCATGTAGAATTAAATTAATTCGATGTACGAAGTATTTTTAAAAGACAAAATTCACAGGAGATGCCATGAAGCTGAATGACCAGGGAATATCCCAAGAGACATTCCAGATGATCAAAGACTATATAGAAGAAGTAAAGGAGTTATTGTCTTCAGATATATGGGAAAATATATTTCTTGACTGCTCCAAAAACGAAGTTTTGATCTTTTGGCTGCTCTATCAGAGAAGAGAAGTGAACATGACAGAAATCGCGGAATACATCCATGTACCCCTCAATACGGCGACAGGAATCATTAACCGTATGGAAAATAATGAGTTGATTGTCAGAACCCGTTCCCAAGAGGACAAAAGAGTGGTATTGATCGGATTCAGTGAAAGAGGGATGGCACAGTTCCAGAATCTGGTTAATGAAATGATGTATTATGGTTTGAAGATTATGAGTTCCTTTACGAAGGAAGAAATGGACCTTTTTTATAAAATGATGACGAAGGTAAAGGAAATCTTAAGGCAGGAAAAGAAGAAAGAGGAAACGCCGAAGAAGATAAGAAAAATTACGATTGAATAATAATGCAAGGCAGCCAGGCGCTGCCTAATAAAAAAGCAAATACTTCGACTTATGAAATATTCGATAAATGAAGTTTTGAGAGGAGAATGAAATGAGCAGGATTTACATTTTTACAGGAAAAGGCGGTGTGGGGAAAAGCAGTGTTGCAGCGGCGCATGCAGTTAAAAGCGCAGCAGAAGGAAAGAAGACCTTGCTTGTGAGCACAGACATGGCGCACAATCTGGGCGATATCTTTGAGCGGAAATTGGGAAAAGAGGCGGAAAACATGCTGCCTGATTTGGATGTTTATGAAATCGATCCCGAGTATGTCATGGAAAATGACTTTTCCGATATCATGAAGTATTTGGGAAATCTGCTTTCAGAGACCGGCAATTATGATCTTCAGGACATGGGGATGATGCCGGGAATGGAAGAATTGTTTTCGCTGCTTAAAATTGCTGACATTTACCGCAGCGAAAGATATGAGAGAATCATCGTTGACTGTGCGCCTACGGGTGAAACCCTTGCATTGCTGAAATTTCCAGAATTGCTTTCCTGGTATATGGAAAAGCTCTTTCCAATTGGCAAAGTCGGAGTGAGAATACTGGCGCCCATATCAAAACTGGCGTTCAAGGTTGAGATGCCGAACAAAAACGCCATGAATGATATCGAGAAAATGTACCTGAAATTAATAGAACTGCAGGAACTATTAAAGGATCGGGACATTACGAGTATAAGGATCGTAACGACCCCTGAAAAAATGGTGGTGGAGGAGACGAAACGCAGTTATATGTATCTGAACCTCTATAATTTCAATGTGGATGGGCTCTACATCAACCGGATTCTTCCAGAGGATATTGACAATGACTTTTTCAATCAATGGATTATGATCCAGAGAGAATATATCACCTGCCTGAAAGAAAGTTTTTCGGCACTTCCAATCTATGAAATACCCTGGTATGACGAAGAGCTGCGGGGAGTGGAGAATATCAGAAGGATTGTGGATGACGTACTGTCGGAAAAGGAGGTCTTTGCAAATAAAATCATTACAGAAAGGGAAAGTTTCAAACAGATTGAAACGGGGTATCAGTTGGAGGTATTTTTACCCTGTGCAGATAAATCGAGTATTGAGTTGTATCAGGCGGCGGCTGATATCGTAATCAAGGCAGGAAATTTCAAACGGAATATCCCGCTGCCCAATATACTTCGGAAGTACGAGGCCGCAGGGGCAAAATTTGAGGAAGGGAAACTGCGTATCTTATTTGAGAAAGGAAGTGACCATAATGACTAAGGAAATGCTGCATAGAATGAAAACGGCGGGGGAATATCAGAGAAAAGCCATCCGTGCGCTGTTCCCGGAGGAAATGGGCGGACATTTGGATGTGATTGAAAGAGAAATGAAAATGATGGTCATGGAAGCAGCCGCAGAACTGCTGAAAAGCTGCAATAAGGAGGATGCCAATAGGGACGGACAAAGCCATGAGCGGAGATCAAAGGTGAAAAAGGTTGATATTGCCTGAAGGGGGCGGAAAGGGAGTAAAGAGATGCGCGTGATTATTTATACAGGTAAAGGCGGCGTAGGGAAGACCAGCATGGCGGCTGCGACCGCATGTAAGATCGCCAGGGATGGAAAAAGAGTACTTGTGATGAGCACAGACCAGGCACACAGTCTGGGGGATTCTTTTGACAGAAAAATAGAAAAAGAACCCACGCTTATTGCGGAAAATCTGTATGCAATGGAAATAGATACCGTCTATGAAAGCGAGAAGAGCTGGGGGAACTTAAAAGATTACTTTAAGCAGCTTCTTACGCTGAAAGGCGGAAGCGGAATAGAGGCGGAGGAACTGTTAGTGTTTCCGGGGCTGGAGGAATTGTTTTCAATGTTCAAGATTTTGGAGGTATACGAAAGCGGGGAATTCGATACCATTATCGTGGATTGTGCCCCCACAGGCGAAACGCTGGCTTTGCTGAAATATCCCGAAAGATTGTCCGGCATGATAAAAAAGGTATTGCCGGTAAAAAGGGCGGCAGTAAAATCCGCTGGCACCGTGGTGGAAAAGGTTATGAAAATGCCGATGCCCAAGGATAATGTGTTCGACGATATTGAGTATTTGATGGATAAGATGCAGCGCCTGCAGGATCTGCTGCTGAATAAAGAAGTGGTCAGCCTGCGCGTAGTGACTACGCCGGAAAAGATTGTGATCCGTGAGGCAAAGCGGAACTTTACCTGCCTGTATTTGTACCATTATAATGTGGATGCCGTCATCGTAAATCATATTTATCCGGCAAAAGCAATGGAAGGATATTTTAATAAGTGGATAAAATTGCAGGAGGAGGCGCTGCAGGAAATCAAAGAAAGTTTTAGTGAAGTGCCGCGGTTTTATGTGGAACTGCTTAAGCAGGAATTGCGTACATTAGAAGTACTTGAAAAAGTCGGGGATTCTATTTTTGAAAAGATGGATCCGGACGAGATTCTTTTTAAAAAAGAGATTTATCACATCGACGATGCGGAAAAGTGTCTTAAGATTTATCTGCCGTTTGCCGATAAGGAAGAGCTGAGGCTGGAACAGGATAAAAATGAGCTTGTGGTAGGCGTGAGAAATGAAAGCCGGAGATTTCCGATTCCAGCTGAATTTGCAAAAAAAGAGATTACAGGGGCTAAATTTGAGGGCGGATACTTAAATATTCAGTTTTAAAAGGCTGGAAATATATTGAAAAATACAATTCTTTTACTGGAAAAAATGAAGGGATTCACGGGATTGCTACGAGAAGTAGCAGAAAAATCCGCAGTGCAATCCCTATTTGCTTGTAATAAAAAGCGTTATTTCCTACACTTGACGTGTCAAAACAAAAGCAAGGAGGAAAATGCATCATGAATTTAAAAATGCTTAAGCAGGATTTTCAAAAAAATCCGTGGAAGAACTTGATTTTGTTCCTGTTCATATGCCTGTCTGCAATGATTGCGGTTACGGTTACATTGACGCTGGCACAGCTTTTTACATCCATTTCGTCCATGTATGAAACGGCAAATCCGCCTCATTTCCTGCAAATGCATGAAGGAGATGTTGCTCAGGATGATCTGGATGATTTCAACAGCAGTTATGATGGGATTGTGCACTGGCAGACAATTCCCATGATCAACGTTTACGGGGAAGCGATGCGTGTATCAAATGAAACGGGAAAACAATTCACGCTCTCCGATTGCAGATTAGATATCAGTTTGGTCAGGCAGAATGATGAATATGATGTCCTGCTTGACGGGAACAGGGACAGACTGGAAATGCAGGAGGGAAGAATTGGTGTTCCGGTAATCCTGTTGGATCAATTTGACATTGAAATCGGCGATACAGTTACCTTAAACAGCAAAGGCATGATTAAGAAATTTATAGTATCGGATTATGTTTACGACGGACAAATGAATTCTACCCTTTGTTCCTCTACGCGGTTTTTGATCAGTGATGCAGATTTTGGCGCAATGTCCGGTAAGGTGGGTGAAACAGAATATCTGATTGAAGCGTGGTTTGCTGACAGCGGGCAGGCAGCGGATTATCAGACCGCTTATGAACAGAGTGACAAAAATCTTTCCAAGAACGGTCAGGCAATTACCTATACCATGATTTTTCTGCTGAGCGCTCTGACGGATCTGCTGATGGCAGTTGTGTTTTTGCTGGCAGGCATTTTGCTGATGATCATTGCCCTTGTGTGCCTGCGGTATGCCGTTTTGGCGGAATTGGAAGAAGATATGCGTGAGATTGGAACCATGAAAGCTATGGGTATTCCGGAAAAAGGGATTCGGAATTTGTATCTTGGTAAAATTCGGGTTTTGACGGCGGCAGGCTGCGGCATAGGATTTTTGCTTGGTTTCTTCATGACGGCACTCATAGCAGGTCATATCAGCCGTACTTTCGGAACCCAGTCTTTTGGAAGCATGAGTATATGTATGGCTGCGCTGACGGCTGCTGCGGTGTATGGCATTATCCTTATTTTTTCCAAAAAAATATTGCGCCGTCTGAAAAAGGCGAGCGTAATCGATCTTATGGTCACAGGAAAGGGCTTTGGACGCGGGACGACGGCGCATGACGGTCTTCGCAAATCAAAGAAACTCCCCGTAAGTCTGCTGATAGGGCTGTACGAAGTGCGTCATGGCTACGGCATTGTATTCGGACTGCTTTTAATAGTATCCTTCTTGATCGTGATACCGATCAGGACTGTCCAGACCATGGAGAACAGGGAATTTGCCACTTACATGGGAAGCGCTGAATGTGACCTCCTTGTGGAGGCAGGGCAGGGCGAGAACTTAGAAGAGCGCAGAGCGCTTGCGGAAAGGGTTTTGCTGGAAGAGGCAGGACAGGGGGCAATCCAAAATGTAGACACTTTGCGCAGGGTGCGTCTGCAGGCTGTACGCAGTGACGGGGAGGTGATTGGTATTCATATCGATACAGGCAGGAGCGCCGGTGCGGGTTTAAAATACCTTGACGGCAAAAACCCGGTTTCAGATACGGAAATCGCGCTTTCTTATCTGATGGCTGATGAATTGGAAAAAAATGTCGGCGATATGGTGGATATTTTGGTGAGCGGCGAAAAAAGAAGTTTTATCGTTTGCGGTATCTATCAGGATGTGACTAGCGGCGGCAGAACTGCCAAAACTTATTCTGACTTTCCCGAGGAGCAGGCGGAAAAATATGAGTTTGCGCTTACGCTGTCACAGGAAAATGCAGACAATCTGGCTTTTCGTCTGCGCAAGAAGCTGGGAAGCGGTTACAGCATTGAAAATATGGAGGAGTTCTTAGAGCAGACCCTGGGCGGCGTCACTGCACAGGTACGGCAGGCAGAAAGAGCGGTATTATGGATCGGAATTTGCCTTACCGTTTTGATAACAGCGCTGTTCTTAAGGCTTCGCATTGCAAGGCATGCTGCCGCTTTGTCGGCAAAGAAAGCGATGGGCATTCCGTTTGCGGAAATTTGGAAGCAGGAGCTTTACCCGGTTCTGCTTGCGGGGGGATCCGGTTCTGTCTGCGGTGTAGTCTTTGCGGAGCTGTCCGGAGATCGACTGATCAGCGCATTGTTCCAGATGCTGGGGATGGGATTGAAAAGAATTGTGTTTATAAAGGTATCAGCGGTGCAGTCTATTATGATTCCGGCTATATTGCTTGTGACGCTTACGGTTGTAGTATCAGGCGTGTGCATGAAGATAAGAAAGATGAACGTATCAGATTACGTGAACGAATAAGAAGGGAGAGCAGACAATGGGACAGAGAAAACTTGAGGTAAAATGCCTTTGTAAGAGCTTTGGAGATAATACGGTTTTGCAAAAGATAGACTTTTATGTAGATGTCAGTGAATTCGTGGCTGTCATGGGGCAGTCCGGATGTGGGAAATCAACGCTTCTTTACTGCGTCAGCGGTATGGACAGACCGACCGCGGGGGAAATTTACTTTGACGGACGCGAAATGCTTAGCTTATCCGATAAAGAAATGGAGAAACTGCGGCTGCAGCACATGGGATTTATCTTTCAGAAGGCGAACTTCCTTAAAAATCTTTCAATTGCAGATAACATTGTATTTCCGGCATTTCAGCTTGGAAGGCGGAACCGCTTTGAAATCAGAAGGGAAGCGGAACAGATGATGAAGCGGCTGGGGATTCTTTCCGTGGCGAATCATGATATCCGTCAGGTGTCCGGCGGACAGCTTCAGCGGGCGGCAATCTGCAGAGCCATGATTAACCATCCGGATATCCTTTTTGGCGATGAGCCTACCGGTGCGCTTAATTCCTCGGCAACGCAGGAAGTAATGGATATTATTGGTAAGATCAACAGGGATAGAACTACCGTACTGTTCGTGACTCATGATGCCAAAGTGGCAGCAAGGGCGGACCGCATTATCTATTTAGAGGATGGGCGCGTTAAGGACGAACTGCGGCTCGGCAAATATAAGGATTCCGAACGGCTGGAGCGTGAACATAAAATGCAGAAATGGCTTGGGGATATGAAATTTTAATGCTACAGTTCAGAGCATACGTGAAGCAGGATAAGATACGGCGGGAAATGATACGGCATCACGTATGCTCTGAACTGTAAATAATTCCTACAAATTGAAAAGAGTGTTTTGATATTGCTCATATTGTTTCTTGGGGGTTAGAATAGTAAATGTATATTTGAGAGCAAAAAAGTAGGGGGATGAATAATGAGGGAGAATTATCTGTTTTCAAAGACTAAGAGGAAATTGGCAGGGCTGTTGGTGATTTACCTGCTGCTTGCGGCTGCATGCTTTGGGTTTGTACTGTTCACGGTCTTTTCCAAAACGAAAGAGGAGGAAGTCTTGGACTTGTCTGAGCTTGTCTCAAACGGTCAGGTGGAAGAGGGGCTGTGCGTCGGGCTGGATGTTGAGGTCTATCCAACGCTGATGCTTCCAAAGCCGGAAGAGGGCAGCCCGCTTTATTTTGTGACGGATGTGAATGGACATGTATATATTGCAGAGCTGTCCAAGGAAACGTACAGCGATGTCATAGATACGATTAATGGGGAAAAGGAAGCGCCTGTTTATCATCTGGAAGGGGTTACAGTAAATATAGATGAGCAGGTTATGAAGATGGCGCTGTCTAATGGTGATAAGGTGTTTAAAGACGGTGGGCTTAACCGCGATAGTTTTTCGGAGTATCTGGATGGATTTTACATAAAGGATAATCGTGTAAGTGAAAGGATGGTCACTATTTATCAAATTGCAGCGCTTCTCGGCGTGTTTTTCCTTGTGATGGCATTAGGGCATATCGTGCCTGCCATGGTCAGAATCAATAAGGGAGATTTCGGTGTTCTCGATGAGAAAAAGATGATGCGGGATCTGGGCAAAAACCTTCCTGACAGGGAAAGCCTGACGGCAGGTGTCTACGGCGTGGGAGTTGAGACAGAAATCAAGCAGGTTTTCGGCAAGTGCAGATTGGTTGATGAAAAGCTTGTGCCGGATGAGAACGGCGCAGCAATTCAGGTGACGAAAGGAAAGCGTGCGAAATTTGAAGTGTATGTGGGCGTCAGCCAGAACTATTTGATTCTTGCTGAATGTAAGGAATATCAGCATTTTTATCAGTTTGACAATTCCACGGAACCGGCTGAGGCAATCGATACCAGTATCCCGATACAGGATATTGGAAATTGTTTTCCGCTTGCGGAGATTCAAGCCTGCACGGTTAAAAGAGCGGGGAAGGGAGATGTCAACTGCACCATTACCATGAAAAACGGAGGTTTCATCAAGTTGAGCATACCTAGGAACGGCGGAATCGGTATGCCCAACCATGAAAAATACCGTGAAGAGTTGATAACTTGTTTGAGAGCCAAAAACATATAAGAGACAAAATATAATTGCCGCAATCAAAATCATGACCCATCCGGAGCCTCCGGCTTCCTGTGTATTCGCAGGATTGTCCTGAATTGAACCTGTATCATTGGTTTGATCTGTATCTGCGCCGCTGTTTTGGGGCGTATCGATATCGGCGCGGCTTAAGTACTCCGCACATTCGCCGGCGCCGAGCCCGGCTTTGTGGGCAGCTGCATATTCTTCCAGAGTCATGCCGGCATAGACCTGCTTGCACGCATCTGTCGCCAGATTGATCTGATAAATACAGGGCTCACCGTAACTGCATGAATCGCGCACGCGAATAGTTCTGCATACGCTGGTCACGGACGCGATTGCTTGATGCCTCCTTTGGAATTTGACAGTTTGAACGAAAAATATAAAAAAAACTATTTCTTTTTGTGGAAAACGTAGAATAAATTGTAAAAGTCTGATAAAATAGAACGGTAGTTATATTTACATCCAAAATGATTTGGGGATTGGCGCGTCAGGAGATTTGGCGTAAAGGAAAGAGGGGGTATTATGCAAGGGAAGAATGCAAGTGAACGAAAGCCGTCGAACAGCGGTAAGCAAGGGCAGTTTTTAGGTATCGAAAAGAAGATTTCCAAGAGCTTCGGTCAGGTGATCATACTCTGTTGTATTATTCTGGGTGTTATTTCATCTGTTCTAAGTTATGTTTCATCTATAAGCGCGGTTTCGGAAACGCTGAATGACACTTCTGATGTGGCGGCAGATTATGTGACGGCAGCGCTGGAAGTGTATACATCGGTTGCTTACGAGACGGGAAGTATAGCCAGACTGGCAGATCCGGAAAAATCTCCGGAGGAGAAGGACGCCATCTTACAGCAGAGAATCAAGGATCATAATTTTTCGGGCGCTTATCTTCTTGACAGCAATGGAATCGATGTGATTACCGGGACAGATTTTTCTGACAGAGAATTTTACAAAGAGTGTATGAAGGGAAACACCTACGTTTCCACACCGGCATACAGCGAGGTCACCGGCGAGGTATCGTTTGCGGTAGCGGCTCCTTTGTGGGAGGACGGCATCCCGGATACGACACCGGTTGGCGCTGTCGTTTATGTTCCGGACGGAGAAAGCCTGAATGATATTATGCGCTCTATACACGTAGGAGAGGGCGGTACGGCATTCATGCTTGATGCCAATGGAATTACCATCGCCGATATCAATTCGGAGAACGTGGGAGTGGAAGACTGTGTCAGGGCAGGGGAGACGAACCCCGGGCTTAAGAAATTCAGCAGTATCTGTAAAAAAATGGTCGCAGGAGAAAATGGCATAGGAACCTATTCTTACGGCGGAGTTACAAAAGTCGTTGCTTATTCACCGGTTCCGAATACGGAAGGCTGGAGTATCGGTGTGGCGGCTGTCAGGAATGAGTTTTTAGGAAAGCTGTTCCTGTCAATCATTCTTACGATCATTGTTGTAATCGTGTTTGTATTCTTAGGAATCAAGAGTGGAATCCGGCTTGGGCGAAGGGTGGCGCAGCCATTAGAAGATGCGGTAGAGCGGCTGAAACTTCTGGCAGCAGGCGACCTGCATTCCGATACCTTGATACCGGAGACGAATGATGAGACGGAAATATTGATGAAATGTCTTTCTGAGACCATTCAGGATATGAATATGGTTATTTCCGAGATCAGCCATTATTTAGCTGAAATGTCTCAGGGCAATTTTAAAGTCAGCGTTGATAAGACTTATAAAGGGGATTTTGCAAAGATCAGCGAGTCCTTTAGAGAAATCGTGACAGCATTGAACGAGGCTATGAGGAACGTGGACAGCAACGCGCAGAGCGTTCAGCATGGAGCCGGGGATCTTGCCGGTGCAGCACAGGTGCTGGCAGAGGGAGCAACCGATCAGGCGAGCGCTATTGAAGAACTGACGGCGATGATGACGGATATTTCAGAAAAGATTCATGATAATGCGGAGAATGCCGAAAAGGCAAGGGGCATTGTGGAAAGCATGAATGCACAGGTGATTGCAAGCAATGAGCAGATGTGCTCCAATATGGAAGCAATGGTGAAAATTGGAGAGGCATCCAATAAGATTGCGGAAATCATCAGCAGTATTGAAGAGATTGCAGATCAGACAAATCTTCTCGCGCTGAATGCATCTATAGAGGCGGCGAGGGCAGGCGAGGCAGGAAGGGGATTTGCCGTTGTTGCCACACAGGTTGGGATTTTGGCGGATCAAAGTTCAGAGGCGGCTAGAAATACAAAGAATTTGATACAGAATGCAATTGCAGCTGTGGATGAAGGAACCAGATTGGCGAAATCAACGGCAGAATCCCTTATCTCCGTTGTAGAAAATGCAAAGGTTGCAGCAGAATCTATTGCGGATATTGCGGAGGCTTCTGACAATCAGGCAGAGGCTGCAGCCCAGATCACAGAGGGAATCAGTCAGATTGCAGGCGTTGTGGAGTCCAACTCGGCTACTTCCGAGGAAAGCGCTGCCGCATCGGAGGAATTATCTAATCAGGCGGATATGCTGAAAGAGCTTCTTGGCAGGTTCCAATATTATACATAATTTGATATAATTAAACAGTGAATATTTAGAGGCGGCTGCTGGTGTGCTCAGCACGGGACAGCCGCCCTCTTTATGCCAGGAGACAGTATTACATATAAATATTTTGAAATGGAGAAGAATTATGAAATTCGTGAAAGCGGTAAAGGAGGATAAAACGGCGGTTCTTGCGTTGTATCGCTCTCTGGTGGGGACAGCGTTTTGTGCGTGGACCTGTGACTATCCGGGGGAGAAAGATTTTGAAGGTGACTTGGCAAGGGATGGACTGTTCTGCCTGAAGGAGGACGATGGAGAAATCGTGGGTGTGATTTCTATCGACCAGGATGAGGCGGTTGAAAGTCTTTCGTGCTGGAGTGATGAATTAAAACCGGGAGCGGAGTTGTCCAGACTGGGTGTACGGATAGAAAGCCAAAATCAGGGAATAGCCAGAAAACTGCTGGAATATGGCATGGATGAGCTGCGGAGCAGAGGAATGAAAAGTGTACATTTTATCGTGTGCAAAAGCAATGAAAAGGCGATTCGTTCATACAATAGGCTCGATTTCGACGTTGTAGGTGAGTGTGAAATGTTTGGAGAAGAGTGGTGGTGCTACGAAAAGAGGTTGTAGGAAAATCGTGGAAAGGCTTGACAAAATGGGCTTTTTTTTGATACGATAAAAAAGATTTTTGGGGGACGATGGGGGTTGGTGGAGAACACTGCCGTTCCCTCATTTTAACATAAGGATGACTCGCAAAGCGTGGCATCCATTGTTTTCGCGTATGGCGGACCCATAGAAAGCATGAGGACATGGCTTTCTATTTTATTTTAAAAGGAGACTTTAGTATGTTAAAGTATGTGGCAAAACGAATCTTGCTTGCAATCGTGACAATCTGGGCGGTTGCGACCCTTACTTTCTTTCTGATGAATATGGTTCCCGGCGGACCTTTCCTGTCAGAGAAGGCAATCAGTCCGCAGGCAACGGCAGCGCTGGAGGCAAAATATGGTCTGGATAAGCCTTTAGTTCAAAGATATTTTACATATATGTCGGATGCTTTGCATGGAGATTTTGGAGATAGTCTAAAGCAGAGAGGTCGTACTGTCATGTCAATCATCAAGATGAAATTTCCGATATCGGCAAGAGTCGGGGGGATTTCGGTGCTCGTGGCTTTGTGCTTGGGAATTCCTCTTGGCTGTATGGCAGCGTTAAAGAGAGGAAAGTTCCTGGACAGCTTGATCAGTGTGATTTCTACCTGTGGGATTGCCGTCCCCAGCTTTGTAATCTGCACACTGCTTCTTTATGTGCTGGGGGTTAATTTGAGACTGCTCCCTACCATGGGGCTTACCAGCTGGAAGCATTATATCATGCCAGTCATTGCACTTTCATTCTATCCCACTGCTTATATCATGAGGCTGATGCGTTCTTCCATGCTGGATGTGCTTGGGCAGGATTACATGCGTACAGCAAAGGCGAAGGGCGTTGCAGGGTTTTGGATTTTGTTCAAGCATGCCATGAGAAATGCCATTCTGCCGGTGGTTACTTATGTAGGTCCTATGCTGGCTTACACGGTTACGGGAAGTTTTGTTGTGGAAAAGATCTTTGTCATTCCGGGGCTTGGAGGAGAATTTATCGGCGCGATAGGCGGGCGTGACTATACATTGATTATGGGAACCACTATTTTCCTTGCCACTTTGATCATTATTATGAATGTTGTGGTAGACCTCGTTTACAAGCTGGTAGATCCCCGTATCAAATTGAAGTAAGGAGCAGATTATGAAGCAGAATCCATTGAGTTTTCAATTAAAATTAAAACCGGAGGATTTTCTTCCGGCTACCGAGGAAGAGAAGCAGAGCCAGATTGTCATGCGCGAAAGCGTAAGTTTCTGGAAGGACGGTATGCGCCGCCTGGTGAAGAATAAGGTGGCAATGGTAAGCCTTGTGGTGATTGTGTTGGTCATGATTTTCTCTTTTATCGTTCCGGCATTTTACCCTTATAATTATCGAGAGCAGTTTAAAGGTGCCAATCATCTTGCACCCATGGAATATTCTGCGGAGGAGCAGGCTAGGATCGACGCAGGGGAAAAGGTGTTCCCCCATATTTTTGGAACGGATAAGATGGGGCGTGACTATGCCATCCGCGTCATGATGGGAAGCCGGATTTCACTTGTTGTAGGTTTGATTGCGACCGCAATTATTCTGGTTATTGGTTCCATCTATGGCTCCGTGGCAGCTTTTTTCGGCGGATGGGTGGATCTGGTCATGATGCGTATCGTGGATATCATTTATACCATACCGGATATTCTTTTGATTGTTCTTTTATCTTTTGCGTTGAAGGAACCCCTTTACAATCTGAAAGAAGTGCCTGGATTTGGCTGGGTAGGGGTAGTGGGTGAGAATCTGATTAGTATTTTCATCGTGTTTGCGCTTCTTTACTGGGTAGGAATGGCGCGTATGGTCAGAAGTCAGATCCTGACGCTCAAAGAGAGCGAGTATGTCACGGCGGCAAGGGCTCTGGGGGTCAGCAACAAAAAAATCATTAGAAGGCATCTGCTGACCAACTGTATTGGTACTTTGATCGTAACTACTACCTTACAGATTCCTTCTTCCATTTTTACGGAGAGTTTCTTAAGCTTTCTGGGCATGGGTGTAGCAGTGCCGCTGCCTTCCCTCGGAAGCCTTGCAAGCGATGCTTTGAACGGTATTAACACTTATCCCTATCTGCTCTTTATTCCGTCAGCATTGATCAGTCTTATTATTTTGAGCTTCAATCTGTTCGGTGACGGGCTGCGGGATGCTTTCGACCCGAAATTAAAACATTAGGAAGGGCGGTTTTAGAGTATGTCAGAATATCTTGTTGATATAAAAAATGAACGACTGTCTTTTTTCACCCCGGCAGGCGAGGTGAAAGCGCTGAACGATGTGTCCATTTCCCTGAAGGAAGGCGAAGTCTTGGGAATCGTTGGAGAGAGCGGTTCTGGTAAATCCGTAACGGCATACAGCCTTATGGGACTGACTGCCCATCCCGGTAAGCTGATTGGCGGAAGCCTTTACTTCAACGGGCATCAGATTGAGCAGATGTCAGACAAGGAAATGCGTAAGATCAGGGGAAATGAGGTGTCCATCATTTTTCAGGATCCCATGACAAGCTTGAACCCTGTTTATACCATTGGAAATCAGATTATGGAGGCTGTGCTGCTCCATACAGACAAGAATAAAGCGCAGGCGAAAGAGCGTGCCAAGGAACTGCTTGAGCTGGTTGGAATCAACGAGCCGGAAAAGAGATTAAAGCAGTATCCCCATGAACTATCTGGCGGTATGCGTCAGAGGGTCATGATCGCCATTGCCCTTGCCTGTGAACCGAAGCTTTTGATTGCAGACGAACCCACTACAGCCCTTGATGTGACCATCCAGGCACAGATTCTGGAATTGATGATGGAATTAAAGGATAAACTGGGTATGGCGATTATTATGATTACCCATGACTTGGGCGTGGTTGCCAGTATGTGCGAGAGAATCGCCGTTATGTATGCGGGAAAGATTGTAGAGTATGGAACGACCGAAGATATTTTTTATAAACCGAAGCATCAGTACACCAAAGGGTTGATCCGGTCTATTCCAAGATTAGATACCAAGGAGCATGAGCGGCTGGTGCCCATCGAGGGGACGCCGGTGGATATGCTCAATCCCCCTAAGGGGTGTCCATTTGCGCCCAGATGTGATGCATGTATGAAGATTTGCCTGAGGGAAATGCCTCCGGTGACCAATTTTGGGGATGTTCATTATACCCAGTGCTGGTTAAATCAGAAGGAAGAGTTTGAGAATGCATCTCATGAGAAAGGAGCCGCAAATGAGTGAGAAATTAGTGCAGATTGAGCATTTACGCCAATATTTTTCTGCAGGCGGTTTTGGAAAGAATAAGAAGTATATCCAGGCTGTGGATGATGTCTCCTTTACTATTGACAGGGGAGAGACCTTGGGGCTTGTTGGAGAGTCCGGCTGCGGAAAGACTACTACAGGGCGGACCTTGCTTCGTTTATATGAACCTACAGGCGGACGGTTCGTCTATGGCGATGAAGTTATCTTTGATGTTGAGAAAAAGCAGTATGTGGATATGCTTCCTTACAGGAAGAAGATGCAGATTGTTTTTCAGGATCCTTATGCAAGTCTTGATCCCCGTATGACCATCGGTGATATTGTAGGCGAAGCCATTGATGTGCATAAAATGGCGGCGAATAAAAAGGAAAGATATGACATTATAATAGAAATGTTGCGGCGTGTGGGACTGAATTCTGAGCATGCCAACCGTTATCCCCATGAGTTCTCCGGAGGGCAACGGCAGCGTGTGGGGATTGCAAGAGCCCTTGCGGTGAGACCGGAATTTATCGTCTGTGACGAGCCGATTTCAGCGCTGGATGTTTCCATTCAGGCACAGGTCATCAACATGTTTGAGGATTTGCAGGAGGAAATGGGGCTGACTTATCTGTTTATTGCCCATGACCTTTCTGCGGTGAAACATATTTCCAACAGAATCGGTGTTATGTATCTGGGAAGAATGGTGGAACTTGCAGACAGTTATGAGTTGATTACAAGACCCCTTCATCCTTATACCAAGAGTCTGATTTCTGCCATTCCAATTGCAGATCCTAAGACTGCCAAGGCAAGCGAGCGTATTGTGTTGGAGGGAGATGTTCCCAGTCCTTTAAATCCGCCTTCCGGCTGTCGGTTCAGAACAAGGTGTCCTTACGCGGATGAACAGTGTGCGCAGGAATGCCCGGAGTGGAAAGAGTTGGAAAAGGGGCATTTCGCTGCTTGTCATCATATTGACAAGTGCAATTAAATGTGGTAAACCGATATAAGCATCTCATATCCGATGCTTGTATTAGTAAATATTATTAAAATAAGGAGGAGAATTATGAAAAAGAAAGTAATTGCGCTTCTGCTGGCAGTGACTATGGTAGTTGGTCTCACAGCCTGCGGAGGGGGGGCTGATACACAACAGTCCACAGACAATGCACAGGGAACAGAAAGTTCTGAGAACACTGAAAATGCAGATGCTGCTGGCACAACTGCAGGTGGAGAGAAAATCCTTTCCGTTCAGGTGGGACCTGACCCTGAAACAATTGACCCTGCACTTAATAGTGCAGTAGACGGCGGTAACATGCTGCTGCATTCTTTTGAGTGCCTTTTGACGGTAGACCAGGAAGGAAAGCTGGCTCCCGGACAGGCAGAAAGCTGGGAAACAAGTGAGGATGGTCTTACATGGACTTTCCACTTAAGAGACGGATTAAAATGGTCTGATGGTTCTGACCTTACAGCAAACGATTTCGTATACAGCTGGAAGAGAGTGTGCGATCCTATGGTGGCAGCTCCTTACGCAGAAACCGTTCTTGGTATGGTAGCAGGTTTTAGTGATGCAATTGGCGGTAACTTGGATGCGCTTCAGGTAGAAGCAACAGATGACAAGACACTGGTTGTTACACTGTCCAGCCCTTGCTCATACTTTGGCAGCTTGGCAGCATTTGCTACATTGAGCCCTGTACAGCAGGCTACAATTGATGCAAACGGCGACGCTTGGGCAACTGCAGCAGAGACATATATTTCTAACGGACCTTTCTATATTTCAGAGTGGGTACCTGGGTCTCATATCCTTATGAGCAAGAATACCAACTACTGGAATGCGGATGCAATCAAATTAGACGGCATCAAGTGGAATCTGATCGAGGATGCAAACGCATCTTACAGTGCATACCAGACAGGTGAAGTTCTGATGATCAAGGATGTTCCAACAGAGGAAATTCCTTCTTTATCAGGAAACAGTGATTTCTTTGTGGATCCTATTATTGGTACTTATTATCTGAGCCTTAATACACAGAGAGAGCCTTTCACAGATGCAAGAGTTCGTAAAGCATTGAGCCTTGCAATTGACCGTGAATATGTTGCAAATACATTGATGCAGGGTACCTATTCACCGGCAAGCAATTTCATGGGTCCTGGCTGGGTTGATACGGACGGAAGCCAGTTCATTGACAGTGCAAACGGTGGTCAGCCTTACATCGACACAGCAAATTACGAAGCAAACCTTGAAGAAGCTAAGCAGCTTTTGGCAGATGCAGGTTATCCTGACGGAGAAGGTTTCCCTTCTATTACTTACTCTACAAATGATGCCGGTTACCACAAGGTAGTTGCTGAATACTTACAGGAAGCATGGGCACAGTTAGGCATCGACTGCAAGGTAGATATCGTAGAGTGGGCAAGCTTCACACCTATGAGACGTAATGGTGATTATGATGCATCCCGTAACGGATGGGTAGGAGACTACAGCGATCCTTCCAATATGCTGGATCTGCTTTACTCCACCAACGGAAATAACGATGGTAAGTTCAGCAATGCTGAGTATGACGCTGCAATTGACGTATCAAGAACTACTCTTGATGCAGCAGAGCGCTCTGAAGCACTTCACACAGCAGAGGATATCCTGATGGAAGAGGCTGGATGTGTTCCGGTTGCTTACTATAATGACTTCTGGTTACAGAGCGATAAGATTACAGGATCCTGGCATTCACCTTATGGATATTGGTATTTTATGTATGCTGATATTGCTGAATAAGAGGTCGGTTTGTAAATTGAATTAGAAATGTGATTTTAGCAGGGCAGACGCAGCTTGAGGTTGTGGCTGTCCTGTTTTTTGTATAATAGGAAATTCCTCCTGCCGGAGG
>BLLW01000047.1 GCA_011959285.1 Lachnospiraceae bacterium
CCCTTCGCTTTTTGTATGCCTTCCTTACGCAGTAACTATATCCTCAGAAGTTGAGTTAAGAACGTATCCATATAATTATTCAAATAAGTATAGGGTCCATAGTCCCTTCTGCGCAATTGTCTGATAAGAAGTTAAATTTTTATTTGATACAAGCAGGTTTTCTAAGGCCTCTTCTTGGTTTTCGTGGTCTGCGGCGTAAACCAGCAGGGTAGCCGCTGTAGTGACCTCGGAGTCGGTAAGCGGAGTCAGGTCTGCCTGGCTTGTCAGATAGGTTCTTTCGTATTGCATCAGTTCATCGGACAGGCGCCAGATGTTATCGGGGGAGGCTTCGTTGTATAGGATGACTACAGTGTCGTCCTGGTGGGACTTTACAAATTCCATGATATCTTTTTCTTCTTCATAGAGAAAAAAAACTTTGCCGTTTCGGACTGCGGTTAGGTTGGTCAGTGTGAAAAACAATGCAAGAACCCCCATGAGGGCAAAACAAATTTTTTTCTCCCCTATGACACAGGCAGCAGGCATTGTCACTGCAGACAGGAGGGTCCATGTGCTGTACAGAATCAGGAACACCAACAGTCCATAAATGGGAAGCTGGTATCGGTTGGAAGTCTCACCAAGAAGGAGTGCTGTCTTGGAGATGGTGAAAAAGTAACCCACGCAGGTAAAAAGAATCAGTCCTACAGAAGGGGTCCAGAAGGTCATCTGGCATTTTCCCTTTTTCCGCAGATACCCTGTTGTCACTGCCAACAAGCAGATGACAAGGAGCCACCAGCTCAGTGTGCCATTCATCACATAGTCATCGAATAGTCCGTAAAAGAAGCGCAGTCTTCCCCATGTGTTAGAGGCATCCCCAAATTCACTGACTGCTTCTGTTCCCCGATAGCCCCTGAATATGTGGGACAGGCTTGCCGGATAGTACAAGATGGCGCCCAAAAGCCCCACCGCGCAGGCGGCGGCATAAGCGAACATTTCCCTGATTTTCTTATTTTTCAAAAGGAACATGCAAAAGCCAAATCCTAAGAAAAAATGGAAAATGATATAGTAATATTGCGTCATAAATCCTAAAAACACAGTGATTGCAAGGGGCAGCAGGAAGGTCTTTATCCTGTAATCCTGTCTTTTCACTGCACGTAAGTGCAAAGTAATACAAAGAAGAACAAATGCCGTCAGCCACTGATACATTCTGATGAACATCACCCCTGAAATGACGGCGCTGCTAAAGCCCCAGGCAAAACAGGTCAGAAAGGCAAGTATCTCTCCCCTTTGCTTTTTTCCGCCGCTTGGCGCCCCGACAGTGTACGCAGCATACGCAAGCAAAAGGTAACAGATGACATAGGCAATCAAATTCACGCCAATCCCTGCCCATTTACTGAAACGTTCAGGAAACAGGGAACAGGCGGTGTGGAAAATATAATAGTAAAGTGGGGGATGCACGTCCCAGGACTGCATCTGTTTTACCACACCATAGCGGAAACCTTCTCCTTCCAGCACTACAAAATCATCCCGAAGCTGATCCCGCTCCATCCATTGTCTGTCATTTACAAAAAGTCCTGCCGTTTTGTTGCTGGAATAGTAAGTGTACATCTCATCTTCGTGGAATCCGGCTTTTCTGTTCCCAAAGTAAAACAACGTCAAAATCTGCAGCAGCAAAAGCACTGCCATGATTCCCATAAAACTTAAATTGATTTTGTTCTTGAATGCTGTTTTCATGAAACCCGTTTTCCTTTAATCATTTTATGGACTCTGCGCACCGTCTTAGGCGCCGTCCCCAAAAGCAGCAGATACACCTTATTTTTTCTGGTGAGGCAGGCAGAATGCCGCACATCCTTTCTGTGCTTTTTCAGGTATTTTTTCACCTGACAGTAAAATTCATTCTCTTTATTCATAAGAGAAATGGGAATATGGAGCATGTAGTCCAGACGTTGAAACAGCCCGAACCGCATCGCCTCCGGCAAAAGCGCCGGATATTCCTTTTCCACAATCTCATAAACTCTGTCTGCATTTCTCACAATATCCGTAAAAACCTGAGGAAATTCATCCTCATTGCGGGTTCTGGTATTGCTGCCGTAGCGATAATAGACATGATAATCCTGCTCAGGCAGAATCGCCACCGCCGGTATCCTGGGAAGAAGCCTGATCAGAAGATAAAAATCCTCATTCAATTCTCCCTCCGGAAACCGCTCTTCTTTCAGCAAAGAGGCATGTAGCAGCTTGGTACAAAAAGAACAGTCTCCCCTGTGGAGCAACAGCTCACGCATAAAGGTCTCACACTCCCAAAGCTCCGGCTGTTCAGGAGGTACACACACGTCCGGCATCCGATTTCCCTGCTCGTCAATCTCATCTCTGGAAATCTGCACCATCATGAGATTTTCTTCTAATGCCACCGAAAGAAGCCTCTCGTACATCTCCGGCTCTATGTAATCGTCACTGTCCACAAATCCGATAAACTCTCCCCGTGCCTTCTCGATTCCTAAATTTCTTGCGGATGAGGAGCCTCCGTTTTCCTTGTGGAAAACCCGAATCCTTTTATCCTCCATCGCTATTTTCTCCGCAAGGGCGCCGCTGTTATCCGTGGATCCATCGTCCACCAACAGAATTTCAATCCTTCGATAAGTCTGCCTGCGTATAGAGTCTACGCATCTGGAGAGCAGATTTTTGGTATTATAAATCGGTACAATTACACTGACAAGAGGCAGTTGCTGTGTCTGCTCCATCTTTTCATTCTCCTTTCGTCATCCATCTGTACATTTTAGAGGGCGATATAACCGGCGCTACGCTTAAGGGTCCTTCCTTTGCCGGCTCCACCCTGCCCTCCTGCAAACCTTCTATCACACGAAGCAGCTCCTTTGCCGCATGCCGGGCATTCCACTTATCTGTGATGGTTCGATATGCCTCTTTGCCCATTTCCATCCGCTCCTTGGGGTGCGTCAGCAAGTAGCACACTGCTTCTTCCATTTTTTCATAATTGCCGCCGGGGTAAACCATTCCGTTCTTTCCATGCTGTATCAGATAGGGAATCGCCCCCGCCTGCACGTTGGCGACCACCGCACATCCGCTGTTCATCGCCTCATTCACCACTGCCCCCCAGCCCTCTAAATGATTGCTGGTAAAAATATGGATATGACTCCTTTCCATAATCTCCCGCACCTGCTCCGGTGTCTGAAACCCATAAAAGGTGATCTCATCCTCCACCCCATATTCCTTCGCCAGTGCTTTCAACTCCTCTTCCATCTCGCCGCCGCCCGCCATATGGATATGAACCTGCCTCATCCCGTCATTTTGCACTTTTGCCTTCAGCGCCTTCGCCAGACGAATCATATACTCAGGATGCTTCAGCGGTATGAACCGCCCTGCCCAGACCAGGTTCACCGTCCCGGTATCTTCCCTTTTCATCTGCACATACTGTTCCTGCGTATAATATCTGGTCTCTGGAAAATACCCCCACTTAAACATCTTTCCCGGATAAGCGCGGATGATATGAAAGTCGGAAGGCACATACGCACCTGCACACAAAAGATATGCCGGTCCCTTCCGATATCTGGTATGCTCCTTATACTTGTGAATAAGACCCTTGGGTGAAACCGCCTTCCACTGCCCTTCCCTATACAATCGTTCACTGACCCGAATGGTCAGTTTCCCCATATTCAAACGTCTCTGCACCAAATCCTCCCGATTACTCCATCCCGCCAGAAGCACATCGCTTTCCAAAATTAACTTAAGCGCCCGCTTTTCTTCCTCATACAGACAGCACACATAAGAAAGTCTTTCCCCCTCTGCATTCCACCCCATAGACAAACGTTCCTGCTCCATAGGTTGGGTCTGGACAAAATGATAATCATCTCCTAAAAGAGCATAGCAGGCATTGGAAAAGGGAATCTGGTGATGATTTATATAATTGGACAAAAATGTAATTGTCATTTCAAAAACTCCTTCTTCTGTCAAAAGAGTATCTTATCATATATTTCTAATAATCTTAAATAATTTGCTTCTCCATCATGGGTGATACGTGCTTTTCTTCTTGCGCCCTCGGAAATGTGCTCTGCAAAGCACAAACCATTTTCCCCCTTGGTTCGATTCCATAAGGTCTCTATCTGTTCTGCCATTTCTTTGACATCCCCCACTGGGAAGAGCAGTCCGTCTTTTCCGTCTTCGATCATATCGGGAATGCCGCCTGTCATGGATGCGGCGACCGGGACGCCCAGGAGCTGCGCTTCGCCTACCGTGTTGGGGGAATTTTCCAGCACGGAAGGGCATAGAAAGACGCTGCTTTTTAGGAATTGCTGTTTCATTTCTTCTGCATTCAACTTGCCCAAGAGGATGATACTGTCTTCTAAATGATATTTCTTGATTAAAGAGAGCAGGTACTTCCCGTAGGCGGGAAGTTTTAGTTTTTCTTTCAGGGTTCCGTGACCCAGGATGCTGTTGCCTGCCACGTAGAGTTTTGCTCCGGAATGTTTAGGGATAAGAAGGACCAGGGCTTCAAGGGCGAAGTGCATTCCCTTTAGGGGGTAGTCGCCCTGCCCTAGGAAGATGCTGTGTTCTTCGCAGGCTGTAAGGCTCCACTTTCCTGTGTAAAATTCCGGGCGCATGGTCTCGTTCATGGGATAGTAGCGGGCGCCAGGGTTTATGCTGGCACATCCTTCCTTGTCGAACCGAGTTCTTCCGGTGATATTTCCGCATTTTAGGAGCGCCTGTATCTCATTTTCGCCGCGGCGGATGAATTTTTGCTGCTGCTGGCGGATGGAATCACGGCGGACAAGATCGCGGAAGGTGACGGACTTCTGCACATGGTCGGGGAGTCCTGCCATGTAGACCTTGGCAATTTCACTGCACAATCCCTGGATACCTATGAGAATCTGGTCCGGGTGGGGAAAGACGCGCACGGCAGCCAGCGTGTGGGGAAATTCTGTGCCGAAAATGTGAAGGAGACCTGGCTGAAAATCATCCATGATCGCTTTAAAGTCCGCCTCCATTCGGGCATCGTAAATTTCCGGCGTATTTAAGTTTTCTGCAAAGGCGTAACAGTTTATGCCTTGAATCAGCAGGCGCTTTGTGCTGCATCCCTCACCTGGGAGCGCGCTTCCCCCGATTTGGGCAAGCTGCGCTTCTCCTAATGGGAAACAGATTCCCAGCTCAAAGGGGGCTTCTTTTTTTTGGACTCTTTCAAAAATACCGGAAAGCCATCCTTCCCGGTTGCTGTAAGGCAGATGCAGTTCCTGCCCGATTGCGGGCAGCATAATGTTACAGATCCATAAAACTCTTTTCATTCTTTCCTTCCATCCTTATCCCTTTCGGGTATAAATCAACTGTTTGAATCGGTTATAAAGCTTTGCCGTCCTTTCGTTTTCTGCAATAACCGTCCGAAGAGGCGCCAGCGTCAGCCACATAATCATTTTGAATCGGAAAAGCTGTCCCTTTGATAAGTATTTCCCTGTGATTTCCTTGTGCTCATTTTCGGAGACTTTGCGGTTTTGCTTAGTCTCCGAAAAGCCGCCGCCTTCATAATCTACAATCACTTCACCGTGATAAGCAAAGGTGAACCTGCCTTTGTTTTCACCTGCCAGATAACACCATAAGAATTGTTCATAATCTGCCCGCACGCGGTATTTTATATCAAAACCATGCCTGTCCAAAATTTCCTTGGAATAAAAACACGCTTGATGGCAGGGCACATTGCGATAGCAGGCAAAGGCATCTATATGGGGATTGGAAGAAACCCGCTGACCGGTCTTCCTCTCATAAATATCTCCATAATAGATTCCTTGCTGTGTCTTCTCTTTTTCTATAAAGCTGCACATATTCGCCAGCACTTCCGAAGTATAAAACAAATCCCCGCAGTTTAAGAAATAAACAAACCTTCCGGCAGCTTCCTTGGATGCCTGGTTCATGGCATCGTAAATCCCCAAGTCTTTTTTTCTGACGATCCGAAGGCTTCTTTCTTCCCCATTCCATGCATTTGCCATTTTTTCCCCATAGGCAAGAGAGCCATCGGAGGATCCGCCGTCTTTAATGATAACCTCAAAATCATGAAAGGTCTGGCGCTCGATGCTGTCAAGGGTGTCCTTCAGCTTACCACCGGGATTTAAGCAGACCACAATAATTGAAAAAAAGGGGTTCTTCATAGCAAGTCTCCTCCCTGTCTCAATTCACATCCGAAAGAATGGGAACCATATCATGGAACATAAACGTCTCGTAAGGCAGTATCCTCAGTCCGTCATTTCCCGCCTTCATCAAGATAAAAACTGCAAAATACAGTATCGCCGCGCCAATCACCCCTGCTGTGAAAAATCTTTTCACCTTTTTATTTTCTATGCCGGAAAGCAGCGCCGGCAGAAAAAAGATGTGGGTGATGGTCAGATAGTACCCGATTCTGGAGATAATCGGTAAAAAAGAGCAGCACACATACATTACCAGCGCGCCTAAATTGCAATAGAAATAAAAGCGATTCCGCTTGTCCTCTTTCACCGTCTTTTTATAACAAATCAGGGAAAGAATCAGAACCGCCCCGCAGCGGGCAATATTGACGAGGCTGGTCCCCCCTTCCAGATATTCCGTGTCTTCATAAGTGGGATAAAGAAAAATCACCGCTTTCAAATAAAAATCCTGCATAAAAAAGAAGGTGGTGCAGAACACTGCCGCAAGGGCGAGCTGCCACTTTTTCCACGCCCAGGATGCAAAAATGTACAAGGGCAGGACCACCAGCACCGACTTGTGCAACGCAGCGCCTAAGAGCACCAGCAGGACAAACTTGACCCATTCCCTGCGAAGCACATAGGGAATCGCAAGCACCGCGATGGCAAGGGCAAGGTAATATCGCACCGTGTTAAAGGACTGGAAATAATAGCCAAACGCCATAAACAGAAAAAAGCTAAACCCAAAGGAATCCGCCTGCCGATAAATGGCAATCAAAAATAAAAGAATCGTAAAGAAAGCAAAAAAGGCAAAAACCAGCAGATAATTTTCAAATCCGCTGATACCGTACAGAATCTTCACGACCCAGTTGAATCCACATTCCGTGGGCACAAAGGCATCACAATTTACCAGATGCATGAACTCCACATATTTGGCATAGTCATTCCCCACGTTCAACCGGCATGCCGCAATCCCGAACAAGACCAGAAAAACAGATACCAGACAAAGTCCGTTCAGTATCTGCTGCCTGCTGACCATATTCTGCTGTCTCTTACAGCGGTTATCCACCATCAGCCCTAAAGAGACTGTAAGTGCCGCCACCATGATATACAAGACCATATTCAAACCTCTTATGCATCAGTTTCTGTTCTTTCCCTCCCGGATTCCCTGCTTCATCAGCCGGTATGCCTCCCCAAAAGATTTTTCCTTCAGCATCTCGCCCCTGTGGGCATACAAAAAGCGCAGGGAAAAAATCTTTGCCAGAGCGCCATATAGATAGTGATACAGCACCCCTCTGTCGGTAAAGAACTTTTCATCATACCCCTTAAACCATGTGGACTCCCGGTAAACTTCCTCGCCGATTTCCTCCGTACGGGCGTACAGATGCAGCCCCTTTTTCAGGCAGTCATGCAAAAATAAACTGTCCTCGCCGTTGCTGTACCTTGCTCCCCCTCCAAATAAAAGGGAAAAGCTCACATTTGCCCGGCGCAGGGATTCCGTCCGCGCCGCCACCGCAAAGGTGGGGTAGCGCCCGTAGTTGTACCAGCGGATCCGCTTTTCCGTTTGGTTTACATAAGTTGCGCGCGATGGATCCACTTTGAAATTGAAAGTGATTACATCCGCATCCTTAATCTCGTCGAAAGCACGGCACACAATTTTCTCATATCCTGTATAAAAGACGATATCCTCATCCGAAAACAGGCATAACTCCTTATCTGCACGCATAAGTGCAGTGTTGCGGTTTAATCCCACGCCCCGCTCCGCCATGGAAAAGCAGCGGATCACCCTCCCCTTATGCCCATACGTTTCATAGGCAAAGTGATCGCATTGATTCACAATGATGGCATCCGTCTCCACCCCCATCTTTTCCGCCAGCGTATTCACTTCCTGATTTACCGCCGCAATCAATACCTGCAGCCTCTTCTTTTCGTCCATTCCCTATATGTCAATGCTCCTCTATGCAAAATATCTGTTTAAAAATTCCTCGTCAGCCTGTGCAATGACCATTCCAAGCACCTGACAATCCTGATTTTTGAGAAAACTTAAGATTCGTGCGGTCTTTCTTCCCGTATCTGTTCCAAAGGGAAGCAGCAAGATCACGCCTCCCGCCTCTCTGATCTGGCGGCATTCCGCCTCAGATAATCCATTTTGATTGAAAGCAAGTATATCCCACTCGCTGGTCTTTACGAATGATTCCTCTTCCTTGGGTATATTCCATCCAAAATCATCCTCTTCCTGTTCACTGCCGTACGCCTCCAGCCCTTCCCGGTCCAAAAGCCGCTCTAACTCCAATCTGCGTGTATCAGCGTGATCTGCCATATCCAGAATGGCAAAGCGTTTCTGCTCCCCTAACGCATAGCGGATATTTGCCCGCAGCTCCCTTGCATAAGGCTGTAATCCCTTCTGATTACGTGTCAAGATACCAAGGGCTCTGCAATTGTATTTCTTTTCAATATCTTCCTGCACATAAATAGATTCATCCAGCGCATAAATAAATCCAATGACGAGAAGCGACAAAACGCCCAAAAGCACCGCTCCCGTCACGCACGCCGACATCGTGCGGTCATCCCAGTATACACGCTCAGGAACACCCGAGCGGATTGCCTTAATCTGATCCAGTTCTTCGCTGTCCCTTGCATATTCCCGCAGCCCGCTTTCCAGTGCACTCATGACTTCCCGGACAAACTTTTCATCCTCTCCCCTTACCCTGACGGTAAGCAGCCTTATATCTGAGAGGATTTCCGCAGTAGTCGCTTCCCTGACCGCATCCCGTTCATATCCCGGCAAGTCCTGCATCACAAAATCCAAAATCGGATCCGTATCCAGCAAGTCATTCCATGTATATCCATTATAATACTGATAGACCTCTCCGCTTTCGTCATGCCCGAAGCTAATATACAGCTTTGACACAGCCTCATATTCCACTGGCATTTTCACAGAACGCAATACCTGATAAATCACCCCTCCACAAGTGGCGCCAAAAATTGCCAGCACGACCACAAGCCAAATCCGTTTTTGCAGATACAGCATCAACCGTTTCAAGTCCATTCCTCTGTTTAAATATGATTCATTCTTTTCCATTTTCATTGCTTATAGGTTCTCCTGCCTTGATTGCCTTCATTGCCGTTACCTGCGACTTGTCTATTCCCTCTGTGCTCTCCGGTTTAATTAATATCTTAAGCGTCAGAAGCATCAGCTTTAAATCCAGCCATACAGAATAATTTTCAATATACGATAAGTCAAGCTTTAACTTGTCATATGGCGTCGTATTATACTTTCCATAAACCTGGGCATACCCCGCAAGCCCCGCCTTGACTTTCATCCGGAATACAAACTCCGGCATTTCTTCCACATACTGGGCGATGATTTCTGGTCTCTCCGGTCTCGGACCGATAAAGGACATCTCCCCCTTTAAAATATTAAAGAGCTGAGGCAATTCATCAATCCGCACCGCCCGGATGAATTTGCCGATAGGTGTGATCCTGCTGTCGTTTTTGGCAGCAAGCCTTGCCACGCCGTCCTTTTCCGCATCCACCCGCATACTCCTGAATTTCATGATGGCAAACTCCCTGCCCCCCATGGTACATCGAATCTGCTTATACAGCACCGGTCCCCCATCATAACATTTAATCACAACTGCCGTCACCAGCATAAAAGGCGATGCAATCACCAAAAGCAGCAGCGAGCATACGATATCGATCACCCTCTTTGCCAGCCTCTGCTCCACCGTAAGCGCATATTCTCTGGTGAGAAAAATCGGCGTATCAAAAAGATGCATCTGATCGGAGCCTTTGATCAGCACATCAGGTATCTTCGGCATCAGGTAGACCCGGATGGACCTGCTGTAACAATACTTCATCAGCCGGTTGCGCTCCTCTGTGGGGATATCCCAGAGCACCACCGCTCCATACCCCTTATCAATCTCCATTTCCAGCTTCATGAGCCCTTCTTTAATATCTATGCACTTGACAATATTATATTTGTCCTTCCTGGATGCAAATTTCAAAAGGATGTCCTTGATATCCCGCTCGCCGTGCACTAAAAGCATATCCCTGGGAGGAAATACCCTCCGGTAAATGATATTACATACCCATGACCACACCGCCGCAATCACCATCTGCAACAGCGTCGCCGCCGCGAACCAGTCGGCCGGAACCAGCCAGTTGTGCATCAAAGACAGCTGAAAGTATGTAATGATATTTACAAACAGCAGTGCAAACGCCTGGGATAAAAAAATATCCATAGATTTCAAATAGCCGATTTTCAATCCGCCGTAGGTATTGGTAAAGAAAAACAGGAGAATGAAATAAATCGCAATAATCAGGATATGACCATTCCGGTAATATTTTAAACGCCGGTTGAAATCATTGAGAATCGGATAGTAATATTCCAGCCAGATATAAGCATAAATTCCCGTCTGTATCAGCAAAATTACATAACTTAACCATAAGACGCTTATTTTTTTCAGAGATTCTAAACGTTTCACTTATACACCTCATGTATCAAACGAACGCCGCCACACTCTGTGAGTCGGCTTATCGCAACTACAGCCTGCGCAGTGTGGCGCGCAGTGCCCAGAAAAACAGGTTGTACAAACTATATAGGAATGGAAGCTTTTCTTCCCTCCGGTACAGATTCCAGATTCTCCTTACTGCCTCCACCTTATTGGAAGATAAGGACCTAGGAGGTCTGCGGTAAATGGTCAGCACTTCGTCAAGCCCATATCCGGTAAACTTGCGCAGAATCCGCCACCAAGCCGCGGTGTCCTCGCTTTTGACATCCGGCATCAGAATCAATTCCTTGCCGGTCTGCCTGGTATCGATTAAAACCGTGCTGGTAAAGATAACGGTTCTGGAAAGCGCCTGTTTATAACAAATGGTCTCGGGGACGTGTACCACCTTGCCGGTGGGCTTCGCCTTTTCATCCCCAAATTCGTAGGCGGTAAATACAAATGCCGCCTGCTTTTTTTCCATAAATGCCAGTTCCCTTGCAAGCTTGTCCGCCATCCACACATCGTCCGCGTCAAGAAAGGCAATGTATCTTCCCTTCGCTTCGGCGATTCCCGTATTTCTTGCCCGCGCCGCCCCTTCGTTGACAGATTTGGCAATCAAGCGTACCTTTCCGCCTGCATCCTCCATGCAGCGCTGGATCTTTGTCCTGCTGTCATCCGAAGAGCAGTCGTCCACCAAGAGCAGTTCCCAGTTCTGATAACTCTGGGTGCGAACCATGGCTATGGTTTCTTCTATATAAGCGCCGGCATTATAAACCGGAACGATGATACTGACCAGCTTGTCCCCATTTTCCATCTATATTTCCTCTTTTACAAGATAGATTGGTCTTCTTTTCACTTCCATATACGTCTTTGCAAGATATTGTCCCACAATTCCCAGACAAAAAAGCTGCACGCCGCTAATCAGGGAAATAATGCACACCAGAGACGGCCAGCCGGAAGTGGGATCGCCGAACAAAAGTTTCCTGACGATGATAAAGACAATAAACACAAACGCCGCCACGCAGAATACCACACCCATAAAAGCAGCAAAGGCAAGGGGCACCGTGGAAAAGGCGGTGATTCCCTCTAAAGAATAGATAAACAGCTTCCAGAAGGACCACTTAGTCTCCCCTTTCTTCCGCTCAATATTTTCAAATTCCAGCCACTTGGTCTCAAACCCAACCCAGCCGAAGATTCCTTTGCTGAATCGGTTGTACTCTGGCATGGAAAGAATGGCGTCCACTACCTGTCTGGTCATCAGACGGTAATCCCTGGCGCCATCCATGATTTCCGTTTTGGAAAATTTTTTCATGAGACGATAGAACATTCTGGCAAAAAAAGAACGGATGGGAGGCTCTCCCTTGCGGGTAACACGCCTTGTCGCCACCGAGTCATAGCCCTGCTCTAAATAACCGTACATCTCCGGCAAAAGAGACGGCGGATCCTGTAAGTCGGCATCCAGAAATACCACGAAGTCGCCTTTCGCCTTCTCCATACCGGCATAGAGTGCGGCTTCTTTTCCAAAGTTTCTGGAAAAGGAAAGAAGGTGCACACGCCTATCCCTCTCGATGAGTTTTTTTACCTCCCGGGCGGTACGATCTTTGGAACCATCGTTGATATACCATAGCTCCAGTTCCACTTCCTTTTCCCGGAAAAAAGATTCATTCTTTATAAATTCCTGATAAAAATCAGCTACATTTTCTTCTTCATTGTAACAGGGCACGATGGCACTGAGCAGTTTCATAATGTTCCATTACCTCTTGTTTTGCGCACATTTCCATAATATGTCTATGTTATCCTATATTCTATCACACAACGGAAAATAGCACAACAAACAAAAAAAGGTGAGGGGGCTTGTCTTGGGAAAGGGTACAGCGCCCTGTCCTATGGCGCTGTACCCTTCCCTAAGACAAGACTGAAACCGTAAGGCTTTGGAACAATGTGATTATAAATCTGTCAGAAACATCGTGGCTATGCTGCTTAAACCAAATACATCAACCACATTTTTCATTCCCAATTTAATTTCTTCCCTGCTGAAATCATTTCCTTCTAGAAATTCATCGGTCTTATCGTTTAAGTAGGAATAAAATAATAATGTAATTTTTAAACTGTCCGTATCCGTATCACTGATTAAATCATACAATCTGTTTTCTGCTTCATTAATTTGTCCGGCGTCAATCATGTCTAACAGATTTTCCAATGTTTCCTTTTCTTTTTTGTCTTCTACCAACTCTGCCGTCGGAGATTCCGAATCAATGCCAAATAACAGTTTTAAAATAGCTCGCACCATCTCTTTAATGAGCCTCATTACATAATCTTGCTCAAACATAATCATTCTCCTTTCTGCTTTTTACTCACAGAAAAGATTCAATTATCCATGCGAACTTTTGATATCACTAAGGTGTCCCTTCGTGGAAGTCTAATTAAATTAGCACAAAAGCTAATCCATATAATCGCTATTAGAATTTCGAACCAAACATTGAGAATGTTTGTGCCTTTCGCGGTTTGGAGGTTTTCATGACGTATAGATTTGACATTGACTATTTCCTGTTCTTCATCTTCGGCTGCTGTTGATGTGATTGTTTCACCAAATAAGCCATGAACATTTATCATTCCACAAGGAAGTATAGAGACAGATATGGATATTGTAAAAAGCAAAGAAAATAAATGAATTATCCAGTATTTTTCTTGTGTCCTCCCTATGCTGTCAGAAGCCTGCTCAACCATATCCTTAAATGTTTCCCTATCCCTGTGCAGATACATACTCCACCCCCGTCTCATAAATCGCCTTGTATATTTTCAGCGGATAACTTGCAAGAAACCTGTCTACTGTTGATTTTGTAAGGGCGTGCTCCCTAGCATATCCGGTAAGAATCCGTCCGCAGACCTCCGGTTCTTCCTCTGCGCACCTTTCCAGATCCTTCAGGCAGTCCAGAAACTGCAGGACAGCCACATTTTCATCCGTAACCTCCACAACAGGGCGTCTCAGAATGTACTTTCGGTTTTTTATAGTCAGTTCCCGTATCTGCGCTGGTGCAAAATTACTGGTAATTTCCTCTGTAAGCGGCACTTGGGCAGACAGCCCCATACGGTTTGCCAGGGTATATCCCGAATAGTACCCTACCCTTTTTCCCCTGCGCCTCACATATTTATGGAGCGCCACCGTATCCGCCGTCAAAGCCATCTTTTCCCCAAAAATATCTGTTTTGGGGAAATAATAGATTCCTGCCCCAAACCTGCACAGGATGCCGTCATCCGTAAGCCGTTTTAAGTGATACCGGAGGTTTTCTTCCGACAATCCTGGAATGGAAATATCCCCGGAAAAAATTGGTTCCCCCAGTTCATAATTTCCTTTCAGATATTTATACAACATAATGCTCACTCACTTTCAATTTGTAAATTAATCATTTACTTATTGTTAGTATATCCACAAATCAAAATTTGGTCAACAGAAAGAAATTAAAAAAATTATTCCGGTAATTACTTTTCCTGATTCTTTCATTCCATCTATACCTGCGCGCTAATATAAATCCCTTAGTCCCATCAGTTCTCTCTCTGCTTCCATCGAACCAATATTAACATCTTCAATTTCATAAAAAAACCACATTCTCTTTTCATAATTCTTCTTATCAAGTCTTGCGCGATTATAGTACTGCCTTCCATTCAGCGTAATGTACTTCTCAGAATATTCCAGACTTGCCAGCGGATATTCATAAGCGCATATATATTGGCATTCTTCTTTGAAATCATATGTAAAATCATTTGAATCAAAGCTGCAAGCCTCGGCAATTGCTTCAAATCCTTCCGTTCCCCTGAAGCTTATATAGCTTTGGCAGCCATTATACACATATGTTCTTTTTTCCCACTCTTTTGAAACAGTTTCGTCATTTTCATTCATAAAAAAGGAGCAATTTCCTGATATGCTGCCAATATAATTTAGATCGATTTTTTTATATGGCGTACAGAATAATTTAATGCTTCCAAGGAGAAGCAGTGCTAAAATCATCAAAAGCAAAATTTTTCTTTTCATATGTTTCCTTATTGAATAAGCTCACTGTCTATTACATAGCAGCAGTTCCATGCAACCAGCGCTGCGCCGCATTGCTTGCCATTCTGATAAATTATTATACTTTGGAACAGCGGTTCGTCATTTGAATCTTCATAGTCCTCGAACTTGTAATCTATTTCTATATATAAATCCATATCTGTGTATCTTTTTAAAGTCTCTTCTGAATATGCGCCCATTGGATCATCTAGGTTGCCCAGCACCTCAGGCTTTTCCCATTTTTCCATTCCCAGCAATTCCATGATAATATTCATTTCATATTGTTTGGCACAGAGCAGTTCTCTTTCCCGCTCTTCTTCATTTTTACAAGGTACTTTTCTTGGCAGCAGGGAATACAAAATCTCCTTTTTGTCTGCAACAGATATTCCCGCTATGCTGCCTCCCCAGTAGTTAAAATAGATTATCACATATGTTCCGTCGCATAATTCATAATATGGATAAAAATAATTTTCACCGATTTCTCCATTCTCTTCTCCTACAGTTTCAACTACCTCTGAATAAATTGTTTCGTATCCGAATTGTTGAAAATCGTCAACGGTCAGCCGTCGTTTATAATCTGAGTATTCATACTTATATCCGGCGACCATCCTCGTATCATTATTTCTCACAGCAAACAAATATATAAGCAAAAAGCCGCCAACACTAAATAACAAAATTAGTTTAGCAATTATTCTTATAGATTTCATCATTTTTCTGCTTTCTAATCTAAAAATATAGGCCAGACTTGGCAATCGGTTAGTCCGGTATAAATAGCATCCCAGCCGTCAATCACCCATTCGCCATCAATATAATCTTTGCCGCTTTACACTGCCCGCTTTCAATCGCCATTTATTGTTATAGTGCCAATATCCTTCCTTATTTTTACAATCTTTTGCCCCAATGTATCCCCGTCCCCCTCTAAACAATTGGGCACATAAGTGATAATCCATTCATTGCTTTTCTCATCGAAATCCACGTTCACATCATAATCTTTATCTTCTCCGATATCCATTACTACGTCTGCTATTTGTTTTGCAATATCCGCATCAGGGACATCAAATGCAATCATTTCATCCGCATGTATACGATCGCATTTCGGCGTTCTTTTGATGATGTAAATTGCTAAAAAGATTATGATAACTAAGGAAAAAAATAGTAAAATACATTTTGTTCTGTCTTTCATATCTGCTCCCTATTGCCTGCTTACTAAAATTATCTGGCAATATTTGTAGCCCTTCCGTCATCGCGCCTTATCCAGATAGTTCTACCGCTATCTAACGCAGCTCGTCCGTCCGGTAAATCTACATAAAAATGGACAATCCACTCATAATTTTGCTCATCAAAATCCACATCTGCTTTATAATCAAGTTCTTCATTTAGTCTCAATATCCCCGCATCCTCGCGGTAAAGATGTATTTCCACAATCTTTTGTGCAATTTCTGCATTTGCAATAACATTTTTGGTTCTGTCAGCATTATCAAAATGCATGCGTTCACATTTAGGTCCGTACAAAAAGATTGTTAAAATTAATAGCAGAATTATGATTGATGAGATTCCCAGACACAGATTTAAAAATTTTCCCTTTTCATCCCCAAATAGATTTCCGCACATTCCCACGATTATTTTCTTCCTCCAACGGCGCAAGTTCCATTCCCTCTGCCCCTCGCAGCAGCAGGCTCTCCGCCAAGTCCACTCGTATCCTGACCTCCCACTCATTCCCCTTCTTCACACGATACAACGCTTCACCGCAGGCGCTGCCCTCCGCGAGTACCGGGCAGTAGTAGGAACAGCTCTCTCCGCTCTGGGCGTCGACCATCGCCACGTATAGAAACGGCATCTCCTCTTCATATATCCTGATGACTTCCATCGCCTCCCTGGACACCAGCAGGAACGGGGCAAACAGGATATCGGGATAAAAGACATCCATCCCAGTCTTCATATTCAGCAGAACATATTCCGGCAGTTCCCGGAAGGTCTCCCGGCAGAGTTTCTTTACATCCAGCTTCCCGTACCAGCCGTCTGTCCGGGGCACCGGATTTCCCTTTTGCGCTGTAAGCACGAGATACTCCATTCCCTTACGCATTCTACAGTTCCTCCTTTTCCCTTCGCCAGATGATCTCCCCTTCTCCCTGATAATGCCCGAAGAAGAAATAAAAGCCGTCCGTCCTTTCCAGCGCCGCTGATTCCATCTGCCCTGCAATCTCTCCTGCAAGGTCTGTACAGAGCCTGCCGATTGCCGCAAGATAGTATTCTGCGCACTGCTGCCGGACGGCATCCTCTTCCGCCCTGCACAGTCTAATGAACCTGCCCCGCAGTTTTTCCATAATAAATCCCATATCCTTTTCAAAGCAGTCGGCAAAACCGGCGGGCTCCCAGTCTGCTTCTGCGGGCTCGCCGTCCAGCCAGAATTCTTCGCCCATAAGGACGAGCCTGAGCCTGTAGTCTTTCTGTAAGATGCGGCTGTGCAGGTAACAGATGCCTAAGCATGCCGCCTTTTTGCCTCCCCCGGTGCTTTCCTTCCACTGGCGTGCCAGATTCGCAAATGGCTCCGCCGCCTGCCTCCTGCTTTCTTCCTGCGCATACATTTCTTCCAGAAAGCGTACGCTTTCCGGGAAGCGTTCCCGCATCAGTCCGTCTGCCGCACAGAGCAGTTCTTCTCTCCGTTCTTGAATGTGTGCCATGTTCCCCGTGCCTTTCCCGCCGGGATCCCTCTTCTCCGGATCCCGTCCTTAAATGATTCCTGCAAAAGGTCTTGCCCTTTGCTCACTGTACCTTCAATTCGCCGCCATTGAAACTGATGCCTTTATCCAGCCTGATTCCTGTGCCGCCCTGGGTCAGGTTTACGGATGATGCGCCTGCCACGATTAGGGAGCCGGTATCGCTGGAAACAGTTATATCCTCCGCTGCTTCCAGAAGAACCGAATGAGCGCTGACAATATGGACGCCCTCGCGGTCTGTCAGTTCAATTTTGGTGCCCTGATTGTTGGTGATCACGATAGAATCCGGTGTAAAGCGCACCTCCTTCTGGTATTTGCTCTTAAAGGATTTCACGGCAGGATCCTTTCTGTCAGCGCTGTCTGTATCCATATGCACGGAACTGGTGACGAAAGCCTCTCCTTCCTCCCTTCCGGGGATGGTAAGGCGAACCAGATCGCCCGGCTCGGGCATGCAGTACCAGCCTGTCCCGTCTTTCGTAGAATATACCGTCGCATAAGGGTACCAGATGTCGGCTGCCTGTCCCCGGTTCTCATCTCCTATGATTTCCACCTGCACTTTGTCTTCCTTCACCTTCGTGACCATGGCATCTAAAGACGCCCCTGTCATCTCGTCCCGCCAAATCCGCGGGACTTCCATGCCTGCCCCGGTTCCCAGATAGCAGTCGTGGAGCATCTCGCCTCCTTCAAGGCGGCTGTCTATCCTTCTGATATAGAGCCTTCGTCCCTGCACATCCATGTAGTCCCCGATTCTGTAGTGCTCCCTGCACTGGACAATACAGATCCGGCTGTCCTCCTCCTTAAGATGGGAAAGTCCCTGCAGCTTTTTCTGTTTGTACGTTTCCAGTTCCTTGCGCATGGTGTATTTCCCTTCTTCAGGGAAATCCGCCCGGTGTCCCTGCGGGAGGGCATAGTCAACCTGTGCTCCCGTCCCTGCGGATTCCGCCGTCAGGAACTGGTTCTTCCTGCTGGCAAGGCGTTTTAGGAACTGCCAGTCCGTCTCATGATACTGGAGGATCAACCCTCCTTCCGTCTTTCCCATGGGACTGTGGAACACTGCTTTTCCATCCTGATATCCTCCCATGATTTGATCAAAAATCTGCTCATAGGAAAGGGCGCTGTCCTGCCACGCGCGCAAATGCTCTTCCCTGTCAAGCAGACAGCTTCCGGTGGTAATCTGCAGGGTCATCTGTTTCTGGTGGTATCCTGATTCGATGGAAAAGTCCGTCACGATTCCCTGAAACAGGACCTGCCTCTCTCCGTCCATTCCCGCTTTCTCCACCTTTTCCCATACCTCGCCGGTAAGGCGCGCCAGATATTCTTCCTCTTTTTCGTCTTCTATGTAACCCGTAACCGTCAGCGTACCGTGCTCCCCGATTTCCTCCCGCATCCTAATATCCTGGATGGAAAGGAAGGCAAGGGGCTCTGTCAATATATAGTATTCCTTCATCCCTCTTCCTCCTGTGTCTTTATGCTGTCCATCATCCCAAGCACCGCCGGTTTCCATTTATCATATGCCCCGAAAGCACAGAAAAAGGTGCCCAGTATCTTCCTTTGCCCTGCATGGAACAGGAAAGTCATGTTGTAGACCGCTTCCTTTCCGGCAAAGCTCTTATAATCAAACCAGACTGCCCTTCCTTCTTCCCCCGTATCGTAAAGGACCGTCCTTTCATCTATCTGTTCCGTGATCCGCTTGATCCGCTCCCTGCTGGAAGTCAGCACGCCTGCGTCCAGTTCCTCATGCAGGGGCTGGAAGGTAAGCCCGGCTGTCCGCTCCTGTGTAAGGAAAATAACCGGGGGACGTTTCCGCGACCAGAAAACTTCCGCCGCCTCTTCCCCAGCCCGGACAAGGTTGGGGGGCAGGCTGACGGAAAAGCCCATGCCGGGAATCTGCTCCCTGTTCTCATCCGTCCCGTTCTCTATTTCCGCCCTTCGGAATCTTTTTTCCATCCTGACCCTCAACAGGTCAAAATCGCCATTTTCCATCCGCTCCATGGTCCTTCTCCTCCTTCATGCTTCCCAAAATCATCTCCCAGAGCGCCCGCCACTTAAAGCCCGCATCTTCCGGGTAAGTGAGCGTGAGGAGCGCCATACGATCCTTGACGGAAAGCACCGCTTTGATATGTTCCTTCTCCATATCCTTCATCTGGATGAGGAACCATGCCGCCCTGATTTCTCCTGTCCTCTCCAGATATACCGGAGAGCACCCATACCGTGCCGCCTCTTCCGCCGTTTCCCGAATCTGTTCTGCTGCTGCCGCCGTCTCTTCCTTCTTCATGGGCTGCCCGGTAATCTGAAAAGTTATCTGCACCTCTTCCCCTGCATACTCTAAGATCCTCTCCGGTCTGTCCTCCAGCGGGAAATATGCTTCCCTTCTGCTTTCCTCCATGGAGCTGAACCCTTCCGGCAGTTCCATGGAAAGCCCTCCGTCTGCCGGCTGCCACACGGTCATCCTGACCGTCTCCTGCCGGGTTCCTTCCGCCGTTTCATCAAATACTGTCGTCATTTTCCCCTTTCCTTCCTGCCCTGCGGTTTACTGCCTAAAGGCTTCTGTTTTCCTAAAGTTGATCTGGAACTCTTCCGCTATCTGTCGTCTCCGCCGGACTGCCCTGCGGGCGCTGTCCTGCTGCTTGGAAAATGCCTGTTTTTCCAGCGCCGCTGCCGCCTCCATGCGGCTGCCCAGTTCATTCAGGCGGCTGATCTTCTCTATGGCGGGGCTTTTGCCCACCCCTCCTGTCTTAATACTGTTTCCCATAATTCCTCCTACTGCTTGTCCGAAAGCCTCTCCATTCGTATTCTTCCTATGGCGTCAGGCTGTGTCCTTATCCTGCATTTATATAATCCGCCTGGGCGCCCCTGATCTGCTGCCAGCCCGCGCTTTCCAATCGCCTGCGGGGGGTGGAGGCGGACACTTCTTTTTCCATGCCCTCCAGACTGTATTCCCTGCCTTCCTCCTGCTGATACCCGCTAAATTCCGGGAACCCGGCGGCGCCGCCTTTCATGGTCACTTCGTTGGAGGCTCCTATGGAGTCAAATCCGTTGCACATGTTGATGACCGCCGGAGACAGGCTGTCCTTCCTGACCAGCGATATCTCTTTCGGCGCCTGGAAGAACAAGTTCTTCCCTTTAATTCCAACGGTATCCTTCGCGAGGATAGTGATATTCCTGCCGCTGACCAGTTCCGCACCAGAATCATCTTTAAGCGCTATTTCCAACGGGCTGTCCTGCTTCTGGTCTTGGAATCCCATCTTACCCGGCAGCAGGTACATGCGCTTGCCGTCCGCTGTGGTGAAATATCTGTCTGTGGCGCGCATCTCGGGATTTCCCGCTCCGTTCCTGTGGATACCGCAAACCGCCCTGTCCCGCTGCCTTAAATGATCTCCCGGACAGATATAGACCCGCTCTCCCTTTTCGGGCATGCAGTACAGAAGATTTCCGGCATCCGGCTCCCACGGATACCAGTAAGCTTCCTCCTGTCGGCAGCCGTCCCCGGGAAATCTGACCCGCACCTGCTCGTCTTTTGCCTCCATTACTTCCGCCGCCAGCAGCCTGCCTAAACCGCCGGGAAGGGCAGAGGGAAGCGCATGATCCCCATTCCTTTCGGCAGCTTTGTATCGGAAACAAAGGAACCCTTTTTCCAACCGGCAGTGCTTTGCCACAATCTGCAGGGTGCGCCCGTCCCATCTGATGCTGTCCCCAACCGGCAGGTCCTCATAGGTAAGGATTTCCCGGCAGATACCCTTCCCTGTCCGTTCGTGCCATACCCTGCTGCCAAGTACCCCTAATTCTTCCCTGTCATGGCTCCGCCCTTGCGGGAGCCCTATCCACAAATCCGGCCCTTCCGCCACTGCTGCCGGAAAGACCTGCCTGCCAAGGAATGATGCCAGACGTTTGATAAATTCCCAGTCCGTCTCCCCCATCTGGTAAAAGGGCGTTCCAATCATCTGATCTTCTGTGCGGAAACGGAGCACCGCATCCGGCATATCTGCCAGCACCTTTTCCATAACCGTGCGGTAAGTGTCACCGCCGTTCTGGAAAACCCTGTCCTTCTTTTCACGATCCAGATACGCCGTGGCGGAGATGCCCTGTATGGACAGCTGGTACCTTCTTCCCTCACGGGTCACCTCCACGCCGCTCATAAGCCCTGCAAAAAGAATCTTGTCCCCTGCGCAGACCCGCAGCGGGGCGTCCCCTACTGCTCTATCCAGCGCTTCTTGCCCTTCCTCCTCGGGGAGGCAGCCCTTCAGGCTGATGACGGCATGGCTGCCGCCTGTGATGTCCAGACGGAGGTCTTCCAAGTCCGTCATGGGGACTGCCGTCTGGAGCCGTATGTCGGCTGTTGTGAATGCGCTCATTTGAATCCCTTCCTTTCTATAAAAAACTTGCAAGTTTCATTCTTTTAAAAATTATTTTCAGATACTGTTATGACCCCATTGTCTTTTCTGATTCTCACCACTTTGCCTTGATTGGCTTCGTTATCTGGCTGTAATCCGTTCGGTTCGTAGCTGATTACCCATTCATAATGCTGCCCGTCGAACTCGATTTCCACATCATATCTTGTATTTGCTTCATCCGTAAGATTATCCTCTGCACCCATAACAATATCCGCCAGCATTCGCGCCATCTCTTTATCTAGATAAGCAATATCTTCGTCCCGTTCTATATCGTCTAAATGTATACGCTCACATTCTGGCTGGACCTTGACTGTGTAAATGCCCAACAGAACGATTACAAATATAGATATCGCCTGTAAAACAACTAAAATTTTTATTTTCATTTATTCCGTCCTTTTCCCGTCTTTCTCCTTATCTGGATGAAGGGTTGACCATACCGTTATCACGTCTTATTCTGACTGCAGTCTCTCCATCCAGCACAAAAACGCTTCCCCCCGGTTGTATCACTTTGTATGCAACCATCCATTCATAATCCTGCTCATTAAAAATGACCTTGATATCATACTCATATTTGTCTTCAACACTATGGTAATCTGTTCTTACTGTCTGATTCAGATAATCTTCTCTTTCCCTTATATATAACTCAGAAATTTTCAGCGCCATCTCTTTATCAGGGACAAGATCCATTTCTCTGTCAATATCATCAAGATGCTTGCGATTACATACTGGCTTCCTTGCCATAATGTTGATGCTTAGCAGCAAAATCATGGTAAAAGAAATTGCCAGGCAAACGAATAGAACTTTTTCCTTCATTATTGCATTCCTCTATCCTGTTCTAATATGCTGTCGAACCCTTTTGTATAGCAATTAAATTTTGCAAATATTTCACCATTGCTTCTCCATAAAAAGATATAGCACGCATAGACTTCTATCTTCTGAATTTCATTTATCGGGCAGACAGCTTTTTTCCCATACCAGCTTATATATATAATCTCTTTTTCATTAACTACCAATGCTTTGATTCTGCCATTTATCATCAAAACAAGCCAAATAATAAACACCAAATTAAAAGCACTTTTCAAAATTAAACTGATTATCGCCCCATTATTTCCTATGGTCACGAAGACTGACTTAACATAATTAGCCAATATTAAAATAGAAAATATCAGCATCCCTTTAAACAATGGAGCAAAGAGACCTCCCCCCGCTGCTTTTATAACCTGTTTTTCCTTTATCTTCCTCAGGTTTAGCTTTTTAGAATACACAGCTGTCTCATATTTTTGATTTACTCTAATGCAATACAAGACCAAATATATTACATCTGCAAATGTATATAAGATCATAAACGTCCCACAGAAATATCCTGCCAAATCCGATGTATATACATCAGAAGCAATTAACAAACAGAATGCAAGTATTATTTCCCCCATGAACAAAACTTCAAATATAAGACCTATTAAAATATCAAGAATTCGGAAGCTTCCCATTGCCTGTGGATATAACCATAATAACTGCCTTACCTTTCCCATGTTATGACATCTTTGATCTTGAATCACCCTCGCAATTATCAAAAGCAATATACTCCCGTTTAACACAGTACCTGCCATCGCTATAATCCAGCCATCTATTATCAATTCCATTTCTACCCTTTCCCCAAAAATGTTGCAATATCTTAATCCTCAACCTCTTCCGCTTTCAATAGGGCATACAATTTTTTATTTCTGTCCACTATAGCAATCGCCCGCATCCTATCCCCCGGCAGGCAGTTGCAAATTGCATATGTCCCATCACACAATTCATAATACGTATACCCTACCACATTCTTATATACCATCCTGCTGTTTATTCCCCTTTTCATATAAATGGCAATCCCTCTTCCAAGCATGCCAAGGAACAAAACAGTTATCACTCCTATAAAAACAATTTTCTTCTTTCTGCTCTGCATAACTGCCTCCGTTCACTGGCTATTTCTATGGCAAGGCTTCTATGTAGACAATAATATTTCCATAATCATAACCATAATAAACATATCCTATCTTTAAATGTTGTCCATCTCCCAAAATGAAATCCCCCTGTGTATCTCCTTTATAGTATCCTGGCACCATCTTATATTTTGAATAGTAAAATTTAATTCCATTAATTTCAAAGCTCTCTGGTGAAGGACCACCTTGCCCCATTGGTTGGAAATTTTCCACATATCCTTCAACAATTTGATATTCGCCTTTTTGATATGCCAGAACTGTCTTTTTATACAAATCAATTCGAAATTCAATTCCTAATATTATACATATAAAGACAAATAAAGCTAATCCTCCCATAAAAATATTTGCAATCTTCCTTACCAATGCATTGCTGCCTTTTCTTTTCATATCATTATTGATAACTACTGCTGAAATTATCATCCCCACGAACACTAGCAGCGGTACCAAAAACATAAAGCGAAATTCAAACCCGCATTCGTATAGTACTCCTTCCACTCTGTCTTCTCCTTTTATCATTCAAATAAATACCTTTACAAAACCTATTAATATCAACTGGAATAGGAATAACACTACAAATATTAAGAGAATAAAAAAACATATATTTTGTTCCTTCCAGTTTTCTTCCTCCAAAAAGACTTTATTTGAATTTGGTATGATAACAATTTGAATATTTCTATCAGACTCGTATCTCTTTGCAAATTTCCCGCTTGTTATAAATGTTTTATGCCTTTTTATATTATCTATTTCATACTCAACCTTTATGGCATAAAAAGTCGGTCTTCCCGGAATCTTCTTCCACGATGTTATCTTTGCGCTAATTATTTCCCCACATTCTGTTTTCAATTTTAATCTATTTTGATTACTTATAATTTGTATTATCAAAAATATGCATATTATAAGAACTGCCAGCAAAGCAGCCGTATATACCGTCATTAACCGCCCTCCCCTTCCTTTAGAAGTACATCCCCATAATGACAACATGCATACAGGTATTTGCATTTTTCATTTTTTATGGCAAGGCTTCTATATAAACGATAACATTACCAAAACCACCGCCATAATAAATATATCCTATTCTAAAATGTTGTCCATCTTCTAATATAAAATCACCCTGTGGATTTATACTCCAATAGCAAACCACCATTCCACGTAATTATTACAAAACCACATAACTTGTTATTCTGATATACTTTTACACTTTGATACAGCGGCTCCCAGTTTGAATTCTCATAGTCATCAAACCAATATTTTATCTCTACAAACCAGGTTTCATCTGTATATTCCTTTAATTCCTTTTCTGAATAAATCCCCATCGGGTCATCTGATTCCCCAAATATCTGCGGTTTTCCCACTTCTTTATCCCCAATAGTTCTAAAATAGTATTCATCTCATACTGCTTAGCACAGGATAATTCTTCCTCCTTTTCTTCATCTTCCTTAGGAGGAATAACATATGGCAATAGTGAATACAAAATTTCATTTTTATCTGCTATATCTATCCTTTTTATACCATCTTGCATTGAGCGGAAAGCAATAATAGCATATGTTCCATCACTCAGCTCATAATAAGGATAAAAATAATTGTTACCGATATCTCCATTTTCTTTCCCTATAGCATCAACCACTTGCTGATACATTGTGTCATATCCAAATTGTCGAAAATCATCAATAGAAAGCTTTCTGGAATAATGCTCATATTCATACTCACAACCAGCAATTATCCTCGTATTGCTATTTTCCCCAACAAATAAACATACAAATATGAATCCGCTCATACAAAGTAATATAATCAGTTTAGTAATCATTTTTATATACTTCATCTTTTACCCTTTCAGATACATAATAATATCCCAGAGATACTTTGTAGTTTTTGCTATATTGGAAGAATAACAGTATTTACAAATCAATAATTTCTTCCACCTCTTCCCCCTGTAATATTCCAGATATAAAGTGACATCATCTAAAAACTTGACATCAATTATCATATATTTTCCTACCGCAACAGGCGCATAATCTCTAATTATCTCAAAATAATACTTATTTTCATCAAATATGTCCTGCACAATAATTTTCATATCACCATCTTTATATGCAAGGTAGACTACTTTGTCAGAGTTATATGCTGCCACATTATCAAATTTCTCTGATACATTTCCATCTTTCACATTAATAAACCTTGTCCACAAACAGTCCAAACCTCCTGATACTTCCAGCGTAATTATATCTTTTCCTATTACTTCAATGAATGGCTGCACATGATAATATTCTTCCGAAAAAACCTGCAGTGTACCCCCCGAAGGACTATAATACATTATTGCTTCCATTTTACATCTTTGTCTTTATGTTTCGCTTTCCATTGCCTCACATGAATTTGAACTTAAAGTGCAGTTTTAACTTTCATCGACATGATATTTAAGACCTCAGAACTCCATCGTCATTACTCCTAAACCTCCATACCGTTCAACATCATAGTGTATGCTATACACATAAACTGTATTAGGAACTACTTCTTTGTTCCAGTCATATCCAACTCTGTTAGCCACTGTTCCAAACGCGCTAACCCATTCTGGATTAAACTGAAGCCAAATCAATTCTCTTCCTATCGATATCACATAACATTTCCCCTTCTCATAATCTATCGAAAAATCATAATCATATAGTTTAAAGCTATCCTTAAAGAGCTTAAATCCCAGTTCATCACTAAAGAAATAATATCCCTCCTCTGCATACAAGGTATTTCCATCAAAACGGGGATATCCATTCATCTTAAAATCATCAAATGTGCTTGTTTCTGTACTATCAACTTTCGCGCTCCCTACATACTCGAAATCCAAATCTACAAAGTTTCGTTCTTTTCCATATAGTCCAAAGAATCTATATTCAGTCTTCAAGCCAGCTATCTCACGAGCTCCCTTTATAGAATTACCAATAACAGAGGCAACTTCAATACCTTTCTCTTTTCTTACAAGATACTTTTTAGGCTGTTCACGATTTCTAAGCATGCATATTCCTAATATTATCATGCACATTATCATGACGGATAAAAAAACTTTCGTCTTTTCTTTTCTCTCTTCTTTCACCCCTTTTTCCATCCTTCACAAGCATCTTCTGAATTTTGACATCCTGCATCAGATAAATTTATCATCTGATCAAGCAGTTGTCTTGCTTCGCAATCCGTTTTTTCGCTTTCTTCGCCCCATGTAGGGGATTGTGCAATGCGCTCCAATGATGGTTTAAGCAGCAGTAAAGAATCCTTGTCCAGCAGGGGAAGAAGTATTTGGATAATATAGGTTTTCCAGTCGCTTTCCGTCTGTTCTGGCTGTAAAGCCTCAATAATGGATGGAATGAGCACTTTTTGATGTCTGGAAAGCAGCATTGGCATTTCCTTAGCAACTGGCCAATTCATGTCTTTCATCCACTCCAACAGTCTTGGCAAAATAGGTAGTATTTCATCATCTGAAAGCTTTCCCAACTCATCAATTCCGCTTAGATCAAATATATTTTTAGGTATCAATTCTTCTATACGCTTCTCCATATTTTAATCCTCAAATTCTTCCGCCTTCAATAAGGCATACAATTTTTTCTTTCTGCCCTGCATAACTGCTTCTTTTTTACTTTCATTACTTAATCTTAAGTCAATCATCATACTCAACTTCTTCTGGGTGATCTCTGTAATAATAAATCAAAATCCTTTCATACCTCCTGCCTAACACATTATCCTCAATCTCCT
>BLLW01000048.1 GCA_011959285.1 Lachnospiraceae bacterium
TTTCGCAGAGACTGGAAAAGATAAGGTGTGCCGCCATCTGCGCTGAGCCATCCGCTCTCCAAACTGCTCTCCTGTACTTGCAGGCTGAACTGTTACCGGTTTGAAACAAAAAAACTGATAAACAATTGACATATTCCCAGCTCTTCCGTATAATAATACTACCATACAGGTAACGGAGTGTACCTGTTTAAGCGTTGATATAAGGGAGTGTGCCGGTATGCATTGCCTTATAGAGCTTGCAAGAGGGGTTGGGCAATGAAACCTCAAACCGGCGTAGGCTGAAAAGCTGAAAGAAAATGCCCTAAAGGTCCTGCCATAACGGCAGGACCTTTGTCAAAATCAAATCTTCCGCTACAAGCGGCATAGCATCAAACTTCTATCTATGACACATCTTAATCTCAAAAGAAAGTCAAATCATCAAATGGATTTATTAATGAAATGTGCTTCCAATTTTCAAAAACTAATGGACTATGAGTATCGATTCATATTGGGGCGAAAAGGACAATTACAAGATATCACGCTTGGCTTTTCAAATACAGATTTCCATCATCTTGCCGGACTGCACAAACTAAAAGATATAGACCTTGCCCGGTTAAACCGGAACATAGTATTTCAACAAATCCTTAATGGCAATATAACATATAGCACATTATTGAAAAGTCAGTTCCTGCCTGAAATACAAAGCCGCCTCAATACACTTCCCTATCTTGAATCCCTTCTGGACGGAAACCAATTGTTCTATAAATATAATAAGAAAGTCTTCCCGCATTCTTCTATTCAAAGTGAGTTCTTACTAAAACTAGGGGATGGTATCATTCTAAATCTTTCCTTCCTGTTTGTGGATCACGCAAAAAAAGATGTCTATTTCTGCAGAAGTTTTTTTCCAATGGAACAAACAGACTATTCTAAGAGGCAAATGCAATATACCCTTTTAAAAAAAGAAAAGCATAACCTAAAAACCCATCAAACTCTTATCCTATATGACCACCTGACTCGTCCAAAATAATCCGCCGCTTCATATAAAAGAAAATACCTGCTGCCGCCACAAGGAATCCTGCCCCTGCCGCAATTGCCTGCCCCCTTCCCATATCAGCCAGACTGCTCTGATAGGTCATGGCAAACACGCTGATATTCGCCACTCCATGGAACAGCACCGGCGCTGCAAAGCTCTTATATCTCTCATAAAAATAGGCAATCAATAGTCCAAGTATGGTTCCATATACCGCCTGCACCAGATTTCCATGATAAATGCCGAATAAGAGGGACGAAACCACCAGCGCGATCTTATCGTTAAAACAGCGTTTCATCCGGTTATAAAGAATCCCGCGGAACACTGCCTCCTCCGCCAGCGGAGAAATGAACCCATATAAGAAAAGTCCGGCGGCAAACTGTACGCCGTACTGCATCTTATGTACTTCATTGTACGTCTGGGAGCTGTCTGAGAAGCCTGCCCCCCAGAAAAGGAAATTGATACCTGCCGCTATGCACAAGGCAAAAACAGCAAGGAAACAATATGCGGTTACTCTCTTTCCATCTATCTGCTGTTTTTCCGCCTTATCCTTTTCATCTGCCAGCGGTACAGCGATTTCTCCTTTTACTACCGTCAGGATTGATGCCACGCCGATCAAAGAAGCCGCGCCATATACCATTCCCCGTATGGTATACACATGCCGCGAGATAAAAGCAGCAACTCCTTCCCCGCCTGCTGTACCCAATACATTCAGCAGAAAATACAGCAGGATTTCTGCAATATCATGCACGGCAAAATATACAAAAAGAGGCAGCAGTAAATAGGCTGTCTTCTTAAGGGAAGACCATTTCTGCAGTTCTTCTTTTTTCCATGGAAATCCAAAGGTCTTCCACACATTCATCTTCATAAGCGCTCTTCCCTTCCAATCTTATTCTTGTGTCAGGAAAGTTCCCAGTTCTTCCACCGAATCTATGAGATAGTCCGCCCCTTCTGCCTCAAGCTCTCCTTCTCCCGCATAGCCAAACGTCACTCCTACTCCGGTCAGCCCATACGCTTTCGCGCCCTGAATGTCGAACTTTCTATCTCCGATCATGGCGCAGATTTCTTTTCGCTCTTTTCTCGGAAGAGAAAGCAGACCCAGCTGTGAAAGCGCTTCCTCCACCACCTCTTCTTTGGTGGTTCTGCTTCCGTCCAGCCCGCTTCCCACGATTACCTCGAAATACTGTTCTATTTCAAAGTGGGCAAGAATCTGACAGACAAATTCCGTAGGCTTGCTGGACGCCACCGCCAGGTGAATCCCTTTTTCACAAAGTTTTGCAAGCATCTGCGCCATCCCCGGATAAATCTGGTTTTCCAGCACACCTATGGGCGCATACCGCTCCCTGTAATAGACGACCGCCTTATCCAGCTCTTCCTCTGGGAAACCATAAAACTCCCTAAAGCTGTCCTTAAGAGGCGGTCCCACAAAGGGCTCTAATTTGTCCAGATCCGGCTCTTCGATGCCAAACTTTTTAAGTGCATACTGCACCGACTTGGTAATTCCTTCCTTGGAGTCCGTCAGAGTGCCGTCCAGATCAAATAAACAATATCGAAACATCGCAATCGCTCCTCTATCTATTTTACTTAAGTCCCAGTTTTGCAAACAGATCCCCCAGGCTCGTCCCCACGCTCTCACCGGAGTCGAACTGCTTCGTGTCAAAACTCTCCACTTCCTCCGCCTGCTGTTCCTCCGCCGCCTTCATGCTTAAGGAAATTTTGCCGTCGTTGGTATTTAAGACCTTTACCTTGACCTTATCCCCTACCTTCAGCACTTCGGAGGGCTTTTTGATTCTTCTCTGACAAATCTGTGAAATATGCACCAGACCGCTTAAGCCATCTTTCAAATCTACAAATGCTCCATATGGCTGGAGACTTTCAACCGTGCCTTCCAGAATCGTTCCTGGCACGATCATTGCCACCTTATGGTCATGTTCTTCCTTCTGCTGTTCTTTTAAAATTTCCTTCGCGGAGAGCACCAGCTTTTCTTTCTCCTGATCCACTGTTATGACCCTTACGGTCAATATCTTGCCTTTATATGCTTCCAAATCCTCCACATAGGATAAATCGAGTTGGGACGCAGGGATAAATCCCCTGATGCCTTCCAAGTAAGCGACCACGCCCGCATTTACCACTTCGCTTACCTTTACGGAAAGGTTTTTCTTTTCTTCCTGATAGCCCTCAAGCACATCCCATGCAAGCACCTCATTTGCTTCCTTTTTGGAAAGAAGGATATTGCCCTGCCCGTCATCCATCTTTACCACCGTGGCTTCTATCACATCTCCTGCCTGCACATCTGTCAGGATTGAAAACCCCGGGTCGCTGCTCATATCGGCTGCCTTGATGATGCCCTGGGTATAATACTTAAGGTCTAACGTCACTTCCTCCTCATTCACATCGATCACTGTGCCCTGGATTACATCCCCTTCCTGAATCTTGCGGAAGGATGCCTCCAGTTCCTTTTCATAGTCCTTCATTGTCTCTTCCATAACCTTCTCCCATCTGTCATTTATTATGACTGCTTCTTAATCGTGTGCAGTATGCATTTCTATCATTCCTGTCCGCTATTCATATGCTTACACACATATGGATAGTATAGCACACTTTAACCCTCTTTAAGAATATCAAAATATACATTTTTTGCAACATGTGATATACTTATGTTGCTCAATTACTACAAATAAGGAATAAGAACATGAAAATCAGAAGAACACTGGAAAAAAGCATTGCTGTTATCTTTTCAATTGTATTTGCAGTATGCAGTTTTTTTACATTATTTCACTTTGAAAAATATCCCCTCGGGTTTCATCACAGCACACTTAAAACGCTCATCTTTGCGCTGGTCTGTGCCGGAATTTTAATTGGATATGTAAAACTCTTTGATGGACGCAACACCAAAAGAGTAAATATTGCCAGATTATCTATTGCCTTTTTATTGATTATCCTTCAAGTACTACTGTTTCTCAAGGTTATGACACCGATTGGATGGGACGCCTTTGAGATTACCAATTCTGCTGAATACGGCATGTATAACGGAGATTACTTTATCCGTCATACCAACAATTTATTTATGCAGATTCTATTGTCGGATTATTTAAAGATTATGAAATTCCTTCCCATTCTCTCTCCCTTAAGAAAAATGGAACTACTGAACCTGCTTTTTGTGGACGTCTCTATCCTGATGGCAGTCATGACTGCCAGAAAGTTATATGGGATAAAGGCATCTGACCGCGTATTTATCTGTTCCGTTTTATTAATTGGATTTCATCCCACCCTTTCTACGATTTACAGTGATACCCTCGCCATGCCCTTTCCTGTCGGCGTTCTGTTTTTCATTGTACATGCTGTGCATAAGGCGCCAACTGCAGATGCCCCCTGTAAACAGGCATATCGCATAAAAGTAAAAAAAGCTCTGTGTATGTTCATGGCAGGTGTTTTGGGTATTTTCGGATATTATATCAAACCTACCGTTTTGATCATCTATATTGCCATGGGCATTTTGCTTTTTCTTCGCTGGGAAAAGGAGAAACTGCCAAAGCAGCTTCTTTTGCTGTTTGTCAGCTTTGCTTTGGGATGCGGAACTGCCGCCACAGTAATTTATATGAGAGAGGCGCCTGTAAAAAGGACGCTTGAAGAGCAATATCCCGGTATCATACCGTTAGGGGTACTGCACTATATGGGATTGGGATTGAGTTCCCTGGAAGACGACCCTTCCGGATACGGCGGTTGGAACAAACCGGAAGTGCGCTGGACACAACAGCACATTGAGGATGACGACTACGCACAGGAAGCAATGGCACATATTGGAGAGCGAATCAGTAATTACGGTCCCATTGGCTATCCGGAACATTTATTCAACAAGCTGGTCTGGGCAGGCAGCGACGGAACCTTTTTCTATGGGTTAGAAGGCGGATTCCATTTAGAAGAGCAGGCCCCTTCCAACACTTTGCGGGGTCTGCTCCAAAATGGATTCTATATTGAAACGAACTTTTATCAAAACTGGTTTTCGTCCTTTATGCAGGGTGTATGGCTGATGATCTGCGTCATGAGTGCTCTGAGCATCTTCCGCAAATCTGGCAGTATTTATAGCTCCGCCGCCAAATTATCCGTCCTTGGTCTGTTCCTGTTTCTTTTGCTGTTCGAAAACCGGAGCCGATATCTATTTTTGTACCTGCCCCTCGTGCTTCTTGCACTTGAATCTGAAACCGGCTGGACTACCGCTTTTACCCGACGGATTTCCAAGTCCTCCTAATTCTATATTTCTACAAACTTGTCTGTCCCCATGCCGCAGACAGGGCACTTATAGTCATCCGGGAGTTCTTCGCCTTCATAAATATAACCGCAGACCTGACATCTAAATCTGCGTCCCTTTCCTCCCTCCGGCTTCTTTTCATCCTCTTCCGGGATATAGGTAGGCGCATTCTTAGGGCTTTTGCCTTTGATAACTTTATGATAATAAGCGTAGGTCATAGCATCCCTGTTTCCTAAAACTTCCGCCCCCTTTACTTCGCCCAGAAAGACCGTATGGGTTGCGGTTTCCATTTTATCAATGACATCGCATACGATATAGGCACAGCTGTCAGATACGATCGGCATATGATCTTCCACGCTGTACTTCACTTCTGCAAATTTATCCGATTCTTTTCCTGTTTTAAAACCGAACGTTCCGATGATGGAAGGATTGGAATCCTCCGCTAAAATGGAAATTGCAAACTTGCCCGTTTCGCTGATACATTTGTTGGTGTAATTGTTGTGATTGATGCTGACAGCAATCGTTGCCGGAGTGGATGTGATCTGCATGGCGCTGTTTGCCGTACATCCTGTAGGTCTTCCGTTGTCCCATGTGCTTACGACATATACACCGTAAGATAATTTGTGAAATGCACTCTGATTCATTATTTTCTCCTTTTCTTGTAATATTAGGAATGATTCTTATTTTAGTCTAATCACATTTCCAGAAAAAGTCAATACACTTTCAGTGTGCACCAATTTACATGAAGCAATACATGTTCGTTTCACACCCACGCCAATCACTCCGCTGATTGCCACTGAGAATGTGCCGCCTCTTGTTCACATTCTACGCTCTGAGCCTACACGCTGCTGCCATGCTCCTGCAGGATGGACTGTTGTCATAGCCTTAACTTCTTCTTTTTATCTTTTGACTTTCATGGAATTTCCCATTATAATCTTAGCGTATATATCAATTTATCCCAAAATCAGGAGAAAACATGAGTATTTTAAATGTAGAACACTTAACCCACGGCTTTGGAGACAGAGCCATTTTTCAGGATGTATCCTTCCGCCTTTTGAAGGGAGAGCATATTGGTCTTGTTGGCGCTAACGGAGAGGGTAAATCCACCTTTATGAATATCATTACTGGAAAATTGACGCCCGATGAGGGCAAGATTGAATGGGCAAAGAATGTCCGCGTAGGTTATCTGGATCAGCACACCGTCCTTGAAAAAGGCATGACAATAAGAACTGTGCTTTCCTCCGCCTTTGACTTTTTGTATGCACTGGAAGCACAGATGAACGAAATCTGCGATAAGATGGGGAACGCCTCCGAAACGGAACTGGAAGCCTATATGGAAGAACTAGGTACCATACAGGATCTTCTCACCATGCACGATTTTTATCTCATTGATGCCAAGGTAGATGAGGTTGCAAGAGCCCTTGGACTTACTGAGCTTGGATTAGAGCGGGATGTGACAGACTTAAGCGGCGGACAGCGCACCAAGGTGCTGCTTGGAAAGCTCCTTTTAGAAAAACCCGACATCCTTCTTTTGGATGAGCCGACGAACTATCTGGATGCGGAGCATATTGAATGGCTGAAGCGGTATCTGAACGACTACGAGAATGCTTTTATCCTTATTTCCCATGACATTCCCTTCTTAAACAGCGTCATCAACCTGATCTACCACATGGACAATCAGGAATTGAACCGCTATCCGGGAGATTACGATAAATTTCAGGAAGTTTACGCCATGAAGAAGGCACAGCTAGAAGCGGCTTATAATAAGCAGCAGAAAGAAATTGCCGATTTGAAGGATTTCGTTGCCAGAAACAAGGCAAGAGTCGCCACCCGCAACATGGCGATGTCCCGTCAGAAAAAGCTGGATAAAATGGATGTGATTGAACTTGCAGGGGAAAGACCTAAGCCTGAATTTCACTTTAAAGAAGCCCGCACACCGGGACGGTATGTCTTCCAGACAAAAGAGCTGGTCATCGGCTATGATGACCCCCTCTCATCTCCCTTAAACCTTGAAATGGAGCGAGGGGCGAAAATCGTGCTTACCGGCGCCAACGGGATTGGAAAGACAACTCTTTTAAAAAGCATCTTAGGACTCATTCCCCCCATTAGCGGAAGCGTAGAGCAGGGAGACTACTTAAGCATCGGTTACTTTGAGCAGGAGATGGACCAGAACATTGCCACCACCTGCATTGAAGAAATCTGGCAGGAATTTCCTGGCTTTAGCCAATATGAGGTGCGCTCTGCCCTTGCCAAATGCGGGCTCACCACCAAACATATCGAAAGCAAGGTAAAAGTGCTAAGCGGCGGAGAACAGGCTAAGGTACGCCTGTGCAAACTGATCAATCGGGAAACCAACATCCTGCTTCTGGACGAACCCACCAACCACCTGGATACAGATGCAAAGGAGGAACTGCGGCGCGCCTTGATGGCGTATAAGGGCAGTATCCTTATGGTGTGCCATGAACCCTTATTCTATGAGGGACTTGCCACAGATGTGTGGGATTGCACCAAGTGGACTACACGGCTTGTCTAGCATAAAAGTTTATAACACATCTTAATGCAAAAAGCAGGTTCCGCCGAACCTGCTTTTTGATTATGATAAATTATTTCAATTTCCAGATATCTCTGTTATACTCTGCAATCGTTCTGTCTGATGAGAAGAATCCAGCCTTTGCAATGTTGACCAGCATCATCTTTTTCCACTTCTGACGGTCTTCATAGTCTGCAAACGCTCTATCCTTTGCAGCAATGTAGTCCTCTAAGTCAAGCAATGTCATGAACCAGTCTTTGTTAATCAGTTCATTGTACAGACGCTCCAGATTTTCCTTGCGTCCTGCTTTCAGCGCCGGTTCGCTTACAATAAAGTCTACTGCTTCTTTAATGACAGCACTCTTTTCGTAGAAATGTCTTGAAACATAGTCAGCCTTCTCATAATGTGCAATGACTGCCTCTGACTTTTCACCAAAGACATAAATGTTGTCGTCTCCTACCAGTTCGTGGATTTCCACATTTGCACCGTCAGATGTTCCCAATGTCACAGCGCCGTTTAACATGAACTTCATGTTTCCGGTACCGGATGCTTCCTTGGAAGCTAAGGAAATCTGTTCGGAAATATCGCAGGCAGGAATCAGTTTCTCTGCATAGCTTACGTTGTAGTTTTCTACCATGAGTACGGTCATATAAGGGCTTACATCCGGATCATTATTGATGATCTCCTGCAATACTAAAAGCAGGTGGATAATATCCTGTGCAATCACATAAGCAGGAGCTGCCTTTGCACCAAAGATAAAGGTAAGAGGTCTTGCCGGTTTCTTGCCATTTTTAATTTCCAGATATTTATGAATGATGTAAAGCGCATTCATCTGCTGGCGCTTATACTCATGGAGCCTCTTTACCTGAATGTCAAATACTGCTTCAGGATTTAAGGTAACGCCTTCTGCTTCTTTTACGTATTCTGCCAAATCTTTCTTGCGGTTCATCTTGATTTCTGCCAAACGGTCGAGCACAGCCTGGTCATCCTTGTGCTCAAGAAGCTTTTCAAGCTTATCTGCATCTTTCTTGAAACCGTCGCCGATGGTCTGTGCCAAGAAGCCGGCAAGCTCGCGGTTACAGCTAAGGAGCCATCTTCTAAATGTAATACCGTTGGTCTTATTGTTGAACTTCTCAGGATAAATCTTGTAGAACGCATTTAACTCTGAATCCTTTAAGATTTCTGTATGAATGGCAGCAACGCCATTTACAGAAAATCCGTAATGGATGTCGATATGAGCCATATGCACTCTTCCGCTCTCATCAATAATCTGTACCTTCGGATCGTCATACTTAGCAGCAATTCTCTTATCCAGCTCCTTAATATACGGAACAAGCTGAGGAACTACCTTCTCAAGGTATGCAAGCGGCCATTTTTCCAATGCTTCTGCAAGGATGGTATGGTTGGTGTAAGCACAGGTCTTGCTTACCACTTCAATTGCCTCATCCATGGTAAATGCTTTTTCCTCAACCAGAACACGTATCAATTCAGGAATGACCATGGTAGGATGGGTATCGTTGATCTGAATAACAGCATGCTCATACATCTTACGCAAATCATATTTCTTTTCTTTCATCTCGCGCAGAATCAGCTGAGCTGCATTACATACCATGAAATACTGCTGATAAATACGCAGCAGGTTGCCTGCCTCGTCAGAGTCATCGGGATATAAGAACAATGTAAGGTTCTTTTCAATCTGCTCCTTGTCAAAGCTGATGCCATCCTTTACAAGGCTTTCATCAAGTGATTCGATATCGAACAGTCTCAATTTATTGACACCACTGTCATAACCGGCAACGTCAATGTCGTAAAGACGTGATGTAACTTTTCTCTTACCAAAGAATACATCAAATGTAACATCTGTCTTGGTAAGCCATGAATTTTCTTCAATCCAGTCATTCTTTTCAGCTGTCTGTACTTTATCCTTAAATACCTGCTTGAACAATCCATAGTGATAGTTAAGACCAATACCCTCTCCGGGAAGTCCAAGTGTTGCGATGGAATCCAAGAAGCATGCTGCCAGTCTTCCCAATCCACCGTTTCCAAGTGAAGGTTCGGGTTCGATTTCTTCGATTACGGAAAGGCTCTTTCCCTTACTCTTTAAAATCTGATCAATCTTATCATAAATGCCCAGATTAATTAAGTTGTTGGATAAAAGCTTTCCGATGAGGAACTCTGCGGAGATATAATAAATCTTCTTCTCCCCCTCATTCGTGTCTGAAACAGCCATAATTCTCTTTGCATACACCAGTACCACATAATAGGTTTCCTGGTCAGAAAGCTCGGCTACTGCCTTACCGAACATTTCTTTTGCAACTTCTTCAAGCTGCTGTTCCATGTTCAAAACCAATACATCCCTTTGTAAATTTGTTTGTGCTGCCATAGTCTCCTCCTGATTTTAAAATATGTTAATTTTCAATTATCTTCCCTCTATTATGTCAAATTTTTCCCGCTCACATACTGTAGTGTAACACAAGAAAACGTTTTCCGCAAGAGTAAATTTAAAAACCTTTCACTTTTAATAAATGCTTTCAGCAAATAATGTCCATATACTTCATTCTAGCCAGCGTGTACGGCATTATGACATTGCGCCCTAACGCCCCATCCATCAGATAATGCAGCTCCTCCATTGCTTTTGCCGAAATCCCTGCAAAATCCTGACGCACGGTGTTCATCTGCTTTCCTACATATCCCATCAATACAATCCCGTCAAACCCGCAGACCGGTCTGAAAATATCCATCTCCGTCAAGGCTTTCATGGCTCCAATTGCCATCAGATCCGAAGCGCAGATTACCACATCCTTATTCTTTCCATATTTCATGGTAATATTACGTGCCTGCAGTTCAGAAAACTCTCCGTTTCTGACTAGCATAGTTAATCCCATTTCCTTAACCAAATCTTCCATGCCCTGCAGTCTCTCCCCCGTCACATATCCATTCTTCTTTCCCTGAATATATAAAATGCGCTTGCAGTTATTCTCCTCCACCGTCTTCTTTGCCACATCATACTGTGCCTTCCGGTTGTCTATCCAGATAGAAGAAGTATTTTCATTGACAATCGGCGCATCTACCACCACGCATTTGAACTTCTGCTCATCGATTAGCTTATGCAATATCTTATCTTCTTTTGAAAGACCATAAATGATAATTCCTGTAATACTCTGTGACTGCAGATATCTCGTCAATTCTTCACTGGTGCGGTCTTTAAACATGGAAAAGAACAACGTGATCACATCCAGATTCAGTTCCATCGCCTTGGTGATCGCCCCCTGAATATACTGCATATCAATCTCGTCAATCGCCTGGGTCTGCGCATTCAAATTCACAAACAGAGCAACACGCCCTGCCTTCTTAGAGGAAAGCGCCGCTGCAACAGAGTTAGGAACAAAATTCAATTCGTCTACTGCCTTATTCACTTTTATTTTCGTTTCCTCGCTGACATTTGGATAATTATTCAGCACCTTAGAAACAGTAGAGATTGCAACGCCCGCGTGCCTTGCCACATCCTTAATCGATACCATTTTACGCCTCCAGTAATATGATGGAAAACGATTTCCTTGCTTATCATACCTAATTCCCCTTAAAAATGCAAGAAAATTATGGGGATTTTTATCTTGGATGGGGTGTTAGTTTCCATATGGCGGCGCCGACCTATACCCTGGTATCCCCGTCCTTCCCTCATTTGCGCCTCGAAGTAAACCACCAAAATAAGCTGTTATTATGGCCACCTTAAGGGTCATGGTAACAGCTTACTTTAATTGTCTATTATATAAATAGACGTTATATGTTTTTATAGTTTCAAGACCTTGCTGATAGCTTGCTTTACATCCTCGCTATCATAAGGTTTGGCGATGAATTCAGATGCACCGTATTTAATTGCCTGAATCATTTTTTCTTTCTGACTGGCGGCTGTGATCATAATGACTTTGGCATCTTCATCGCTCTTGATGATCAGCTGGAGCGCTTCGAGTCCATCTAATTTTGGCATTGTGATGTCCATCGTAACGAGGTCTGGCTTGAGTTCCTTATATTTTAGGTATCCCTCTTCGCCGTCTGAGCATTCTTCAACTACCGTATGTCCGGCATCCTCTATCATCTTCCTCAGAACTTTGCGCGATGTCCTTGAATCATCCACAATCAATATATTTGCCATCTCTAAGCCTCCCGCTTCATTTCAATTTTGTTTCCTATCGCAACCGCAAAATGAATTTTTTGCCCTTTGATATGTAAAGGCAGTACCAGCATTTCATCGCAGGTAATCCTGCTTATATCTGTCGAATACTCGGGTGGATAAAGTTCCACACAGACGCCTCCCCGGCTGATGCCGTTTGCATAAAGCCCGCTGATGCAATTCAGCAGTTCCCCGATTGCATCCAGTGCATCCTCATTCATTTCCTGAAAGTCTTCTTTTCCAAAGGCAGAGGCAACCGGCAAAAGTGCCTGTCCCATACCAAACATTCCGTAGCTTAACCTGCGCTCACCGTCTATATTTTGAACAGCGCCGCACTCTCCTTCACACTCCGATGCCACATACGCTTTTTCAAGGTAAATTTCTGTGTCCACACACCGCAGAATCGTCCGAAGCGCTGTGCCCATGGTATCCAGATACTTTTCCTGTTCAACTGGAATATAAAGGGGCAGGATTCTGTCCACATCATCGCTTTTTATATCTTCCATATCAGAAAAAGTCATCTGATTTTCCATCTGGAAATCCATCATGCATTGTTCTAATTGTTCTACCGTCATCAGTTGCTGATCCTCCAGTGCCTGCGCAAATTTCAGATAAGCATTTCCCTGTTTATTGAGAAGAGCTTCCACTTCTCCTTCCGTCAGATATCCCTGTTCAATGGCAATATCTCCGAACTTCTTATCCACTGCTGCCTGCATCTTATTTATTTTATCGGCTTCTTCCTGCGTCATTAACCCTTCTGTGACGGCAATCAGCCCAAGTTTCACATGAACCCTGCGCTGTTGCAAAAGCAGAGTGTCGAGCTGCTCACAGGTAAGAAATCCTTTTTTACGTAAATATGTACCCAGTATAATTGCAACCATAATATACCCCCTTCCCCGCCTGCCATATTACTAGAATAATATATTTTGATGTTGAAGTCAATGGAGAACCGACAAAAACGGCTGACCATAATAGCCAGCCGCCTATACTTTTGATTTATTATTTTCTTACCAAGTGGCGGGGAAGCCCATTTACGAAAAGGGGAGTCAGCTCGCCCATGATAAGAGGTCTTGCATATTTTACATAACCGTCATTCAAACCACATCCGTCTTCTGTGATCCACTCTGCCGGAACAGGTCTCTCAACATTTGCAATTGCGTGGATATCATATGCGCTTGTACCACACTGATAAGGATCGTCACCGTTTCTGTCCAAAGTAATCATCATACCTGTCTTACCTTCTTCCGCTGCCATAACAGCGTCATGACCAACCTGGAATGCTTCGTTGATATCAGTAAGGGAAGCAAGATGAGTAGCTGCACGCTGAAGTGTCGAGAACTCAACGGCTCTGGTCTTAAGCCCTGTTTCAGCAGCAATTGCCTGTGCCAGATAAGCTGCTGTACCGGACATCTGCTTGTGTCCAAATGCATCTACTGCAACATTCTCATTTGCCAGCTCGCATACATAGCGTCCGTCAGCGATGTGGATTCCTTCGGATACGGCAATTACGACGGAAGACTTGGTTGCTGCAAGATGTTTTACTTTTTCCATGAAAGCATCCATATCAAATACCTTTTCAGGTAAGTAGATTGCATCTGCACCAGTACAGTCATCTCCCTTTGCAAGCGCTGCCGCTGCTGTCAGCCACCCTGCATTACGTCCCATGATCTCTACGATACAAATAGTAGGTTTCTTTGCGCCGAAGGATTCGTTGTCACGGATGATTTCCTTCAAGCTTGCTGCAATATATTTTGCTGCTGATCCATAACCGGGGCAGTGATCTGTGACAGGAAGATCGTTATCGATGGTCTTCGGCACACCCATAAATCTCTGTGTCTTTCCGTGTGCTGCTGCATAATCGGACAGCATCTTAACGGTATCCATGGAGTCATTTCCACCTGCATAGAACAGACATTCAATGTCATGCTTTTCCATGATTTCAAAAACCTTTTCGTAAACATCCTCATGTCCTTCAATCTTAGGCATTTTGAAACGGCAAGAACCCAAAAATGCGGAAGGTGTTCTCTTTAGTAATTCGATTCCCGTGGGATCGTCGAGATATTCTTCCAATTCAATCATCTTGTCCTCTAAAAATCCCTCGATACCGTGAACCATGCCGTACACTTTCTTAACACCCAGCTCCTTTGCTGCTGCATACACACCAGCTACAGATGAGTTGATTACGGCTGTGGGGCCGCCGGACTGTCCTACAACAATATTACCCTTCATTACAAATCTCTCCTTTTTATTTATTTATTTTATTTTTTGTCTATTTCATAAGAAGTATAGCAGATTCCAATTTTTCTGACAAGAGTCATTACCATTTTTAGACAAAGGATGCAATGCAATATATAGCGTAAACACCAAGAAGTACACCCCCCTGCAGCCGTGAAGATTTCTTTCTTATTAAGATGGGGATGATAAGGACTGCCATGACAAGACTGGCAAGAGGCATGTCGACCATTACAGTGGAGCGTTCCAAGGGAATGCCTGCAACGGCTGACGGGATGCCTATTACTAAAAGCAGATTGAGCAAATTCGCGCCAATCACATTTCCAAGTCCTACATTCCCGTATCCTTTAATTATAGACATGACAGAAGTCATGAGCTCGGGGAGGGAGGTTCCAAGGGCGATAAAGGTCACTGCAATGACGCGCTCAGGCACTCCTACCGCTTCTGCAATCAGGATTCCGTTGTCTACCAGAAGATTCGCCCCCACAAAAAGGCATGCCGCGCAGACTGCAAGTATGACAATCTGAATAGGGATGGATATTTCCTTCCCATCCTCTTTTTTCTCCTCGTCACCGCCCTCTGAAGAGGCGCGTATCACATTTAAGTATGCATACACTATGAACAGCACCAACAGTACGATTCCCACCGGTCTGTCAAAGGCTCCCGTTAAGAATCCACATATATTGAGTGCAATCGCTACAGCAAAAAAGAAAATACTGCGCCACGACAGAGAAGATGCCTCCACCTGTTTCGTGGGGCGTATGGTCTGAGTCAGCCCTGCAATAAGGGCAGTATTGCAAATGATGGATCCAAATGCATTTCCTGCTGCGATTGCCGCCGATCCATTAAAAGCTGCGGTGGCAGAGACTAAGATCTCCGGCAGCGTAGTGCCGAGGCTTACGATGGTAGCGCCTACCACAATCTGGGGAATGCCAAGTTTCTTGGCAATCGCCACCGCCGCGTCCACCAGCCGGTCGCCGCCTAAACATATCAAGATAAGACCTAGCACAAACAAAATCACTACTTTCACCATTTTTCTCTTCCTTTCTTCTTAAGTATTCCACTTTCTATTTTGATATAAACCGCCTCTGGGGCATAAAAAAAGACCTATGACCCACAGATACGTGTGTCAAAAGTCTCGTACTTCCGCATTACAGAAGTGTGCAGCCACAGCTTCATGCCGGGGATTGTTGGCTGAACCCTTTTTACTACTCCCTTTTAACAAATAAAACTTTAACAGAAATCAGGGTTTCTGTCAAACAATATTTTGCTGTATAATATTTTAAAAAGATTTTTAGGGAGGCTGGTTTTACCTCTATTTTATTGTATCGCTGTGATTCAGTACAAGTGTACTGTACAAAAACAGCACATCACATCCTTCAAAATCCAAAAAAGCATCCAGATGATCCGGGTGAATATATCGGATATCCACCAACGCAATCTGTGCGTATCCGCTGATGAGTAAAGGCGCAACGCTTGATCCAAAGGAATCCCTGAATATGACAATTCTTTTATCTGTCCGGGCATTCGGATTCTCAATCGTAAGGAGTGATAAAGAGCCAGACAAAAACATTTCATAAGGATCTCTTCCCTCTGCCTTTTCCATGTCATAGACCGGTATTTCCCTTTCATTCTGCCAGTCATAAACGGTGCAGCCGTCAATATCCGTTCCTGTCACATACTGAATCTTCTCCGGTGCAAGCGTCAGCGCCGCCTGTCCGTAATACACGCCATAAAAATCCGATTCTAATGTATGGATTTCATAATCCTGGGAGAGCGTTGTTCCCATTGCCACTGCCAGCCGCTCTGCCACATCTGTAATTTTTTCCTGACGCCAGTGGGTATCCGTTCTATAATAATCGTCTCTTTCCAGCAAATCGGAGACAGGAATATATTCTGCAAAGTCTGTCCGCTCTGCCATTTGTCTCTCAAATTCTTCATAGTCCATGGACGGATGCCCGCTCTCCCTTGCCAAAAAGCAGTTTTTATCAGGAATCACAGATAGATAAACTTTATTTTCCTCTGTTAGATATTTTCCGCAGACATAGCGAAACCGCTCTGCTGCCCGCCCAAGGGAAACCTCATCCATCGGATATTCCAAAGCGGATAAAAATCCATCTGACACATAAATCTTGTTATTATCCTTCCTTGCAAAAACTCCCAGCGCCGTCAGCGCTTTTATTTCCCGAAAAGAATCCCGAAAGGGAAAGCGGTCCACTACATAGCTTTCAAATTCGGACATGAAACGTCCGCTCCATATTCCCTGTGCCGACCACTTTGGCATAGGGGAGAGCATCCGCCGTTCGCTCTCCGAATAGTTTTCTTTGGGCAAAAACACGCAGAACAGGAAACCACCGACCAGCAGGACTAAAAATATCATGCATAAAGCCATATCTTTCTTTTTCGCACTCATAAACCCACGCTCTCCTTAAAATCGAAAATACAGGAAGGGATTAAAAGAGCCATCCACCAGATAAGCTGTCACGACCAGCATCAACACCGTTAACACAACCGGCTCTAACGCGTTTAAGAGCTTACTGCCTGCGGCTTTTCCCGATATCCGCCTTACAAAATTACAAGCCGCAGGAGTTGCGCCTATGATTCCCACGACTAGAACAACCTGAAAACTGGAAAGGTAATATAAAGCTTCCTGTGAAACAAGGGGAATCCCTCCCCCGCCAAAAAGACCTGCTATATCGGAGAATGCTTGTCCTAAAGTCTCCCCATTGAAAATCACGAAACTCAGCATAACGAAAAACAACGTATAAATACGGGACAATAGCCGGCTTTCTTTCAATCTCTTAAGAAGCCACAGTTTTTCCACCGTCAAAAGTACCGCAAAGAGCACGCCCCACAAAATAAAATTCCATGCCGCTCCATGCCAGAATCCGGTAAGCATCCATACCACCAGAATATTGAAAAGCTGTCTTTCTCGCCCCTTACGGTTTCCTCCCAACGGAATATAAACATAATCCCGAAACCAAGTCCCCAGAGAAATGTGCCACCTGCGCCAAAATTCCGTGATGCTGGAAGAAATATAGGGGTAATTAAAATTCTCCTGAAAACGAAATCCGAACACGCGCCCCAATCCAATCGCCATATCACTGTAACCGGAAAAGTCAAAGTAAATATGCAAAGTAAATGCAATGGCATACATCCAGCAAAACAGCACCGACTTTTCCTGTGATGCCCTAAATGCGCTGCATAATTCTCCCAGCTGATTGGCAATCAGAATCTTTTTCGCCAGCCCGATCACCAAACGCCGTATTCCCCATGCAGTCCCCTTCCATGAATATTTCCTGTCCGTCAGCTGCTCCGCAATGTCAGCATACCGCACAATCGGTCCCGCAATCAACTGAGGAAACATGGCAATGTAAGTCGCTAAGTGAATCAAATTCCTTTGCGCCCGCTCGCCTTTATACACGTCCACAGTGTAGCTGATCACCTGAAACGTGTAAAAACTAATGCCGATGGGCAGCGCCAGCCTCAAAAGGGAAAGTTGCAGCCCCGTTACCGCATTTACATTTTGGATAAAAAAATCTACGTATTTAAAATACACCAGGAAGGCAAGGCTGATTCCCACTGAAAGTGCACAAATCGCCTTTCCAGCTCTTTTTTCTCTGTATTTTTCTACCAACAGCCCAAACCCATATCCCAGCAAAATGGAAAGTGCCATCCATATCACATATTTGGGTTCTCCCCACCCATAAAATATAAGACTCGCCAGAAGAAGGGCGGTGTTCTTGAATGCTTTAGGAACCGTAAAATATAAGACAAGCGTCAGGGGTAAAAAATAGTATAAAAAAGTAATACTCGAAAATAACATAATGCGCAGCTCTTTTACACAATAGGCGTTTCCGTAATTATTTTGGCATCGCTAAGAACAGATAATGCATGTTCCTTAAATACTTCCATCAGTTCCGCTGCGCCATAAGCAGTTATCACATATCTGCCGTCCACATCGATAATAATCAGCGTATCCGGCTGCCCGCATACCCACTGTTTCGCTAAAACACAGGATTTCACGGAATCTGCAAAAGCATTCATATCCACGCCTTCCTTCAGCCTGTAAGCCGCACCGGTAAAGGTATTTGTATTCATTAAATGTACCATAGTTGCCCCGTCTTCAATATTGGAAACCTGCTCCGCAGGCAGACCATACGTAAATTCCAATTCTTCTGTTTTGCTGATATCAAACTTCCCCGGCGCATCCATTACCGCATTTTCCTGATTTCCACCATACATGGCAAACAGCTCTTCTTCGCCGTAGGCTTCCACTATCTTGTTAAGCACTTCAAGGGATTCTGCGTATTCAGATTCTGTACTTCCCTGCTCCGCCTGAGCGTCATCCTGCTTCCTGCCACAACCGGGCAGGGTAAAGATTGCGATTGTCGTTAATAATAATATCATTGCTTTTTTCATGGTTATTCTCCTCTTAAATCTGGATTTTTCAGGATATGCTGTAATTCCCATATCCATTTACTGGATTTATTATACACAAAATGTATTCATTTATCAATTTGCTTACATTATTGGAATATTCGTTCTCTCTTGATTTACGTTAAACTGCGGAATTCTATAAATCCTTTAAGAAAAAGTTGACAGCAACTTTAGCGGATGATAAGATAATCTACGTGAGCATAGCAGGTCTGTTAGACAGATATGCATGAGCAAGCGGGTATGGCGGAATTGGCAGACGCGCCAGATTTAGGTTCTGGTGGGAGACCGTGCAGGTTCAAGTCCTGTTACCCGCAGGAGATAAGAAGACCGGAAATACAATGGATATTTATTAAAATCCTTGTATTTCTGGTCTTTTTCAATAAGCATATACTAAGCGTCTTGGTTGACTGCAATATATTTTATTATTAATATCCGTTTGATTCAGCTCCATATACTGCCTCTTCATGTGTGAAACCATCAAATTCCAATTGTTTTACTAATCCCTGATAAGAAAAAGGGCTTACATTTAAATATGTTTTAGCGGATTTTATTGTCTGTTCATTCCAATCAGCATTACAATTTTCAACACCAAAAACGGCATCCTCATGAGAATAATTTTCAAATTCTAATTGCGCCACTAAGCCTTGATAAGAAAAAGGATAAACATTTAAATAGCTTTTGGCTGAACGAATGGCATTTTTTTGTTCAATTGATTCAACTGCTGAACTTGTATCTTCTGATTTAGGTGCCATTTCATTTGGTAAATTATTAGCAACATTATTTGAAATATCTGATTGTGCATCAAAAAGACTGGGAGATTCGTTCGAGTTTGCTTTTTTAGAGAAAGAGCCATTCATACATGTATAAATGATAATAAAGCAGACCAAAACAGCTGCACAGCATCCAATTACCGCCATAAATGCCGATAGTAAATTTAGTATTTTAGTTGAATTTTTCATATACGAATCCTCTTTTCAAATTTAGTATATCATATTACTTTTTTTCAATCACTCTTTCTGTTTATTCCAATAGCGAAATCAGTTTTACAATATCTTAAAAGGTTGCATAGGTGTAGTTTAGGATTCGGGTGCCTTTAACTGTGCGTTCTGCCCTTTCGACTGTTCTGTTGTAGCTAATTCTGGATTTAATATCGTATCAATGACTTTTACTCCGCTTTCAGAATAGACAGCCAGTTATTTTGTATTGTACTTGCTGATTATATAAATCAGAATTGTCATTATTAATATTGTAAATATTACAAAGATATAGATATTTTGCAAACGAAAAAGTACAAAAAATTAGAAAATATTTTTTCTGTTTTCCTGCCTTCTGGCTTTTACATTTTGCAATTTCTCTGTATAATGGAGGCAAAAGACCATTATTGAGGTGTAATTATGTCATTAGAAAAAGTTTATGATTATTTCCATAATTATGATAGGCAGACTTATCAAGTTGTAGCTTGTATGGGAAATGAACCATCGGAAGAGGATATAAAGAAGTTTGAAAATCAGTATCAAGTAAACCTGCCTGCTGATTTTAGAGAATTTACTATGTCCTCATTAGGCGGACTCTACATGGAAGTACGGGAAGAAATATGGCCCCAAGCTAAACCGTACGATATAGGTCCATTGTGGGAAATGGTGATGAAATATTCTGTTTTGATAAGGATAATAAAATTATCCTCCTTGACTACTATACAACAGGAAGAGTTACGCCCATTGGAGGAACTTTTGCAGACTGTTTACTGAGACAGATTGCGGAGCTGGAAGAGCGAAAAAACAGGAAAATCCGCGGAAAGGATAAACCGGGAAAGTAGTGGAGGTGTCAGTGGATATGGAAAGATATATTGCCTTTTTACGTGGCGTTAATATAAGTGGCAAAAACAAGGTGCCCATGGCTGAGTTGAAAATGGGCTTTGAAAGATTGGGATATCGAGAAGTTAAGACATATCAAAACAGCGGCAATGTAATTTTCTCGAGTGATGAAAATGACATAGAGAGAATTACAAAAGAGATTGCGATGATGATAAAAAATCAGTTTGTTTTAGACATTCCTGTCTTTGTTATAGCAAAAGAAGAACTTGAAAACATCTTATGCAATGTTCCCGACTGGTGGGGCAATGAAGATAAGGAAGTTTACGATAATCTTATTTTCATTATGCCGCCTGCTACATTTACCGATGTATTCAATGAAATCGGAGAACCGAAAGAAGGCTTAGAAAAGATACAGAGTTGCAGGAAAGTAATATTCTGGTCTTTTAGCCGAAAAAATTATCAGAAAACAAACTGGTGGGCAAAAACAGCAAATATAAGTATAAGCAGCAAGTTAACGATTAGGACGGCAAATACTGTTAGAAAAGTAGTTGAAATGTAGTCATATGGATTCTATAGGTAAGGAAGATTATAATGTAACGGACTCTGTATTACTACAGAGTCCTAAAATTGTTGCCCGTTCCGTCCTCTGCTTCCATTCAGCATAGCTTATTCTTCGCCGTGCTTTCTGGGACGTTCTTTTTGTGTCTCGCATAGAGGCAATTCTGTCTTTTCTTTTAACTGTTCATTTTAATAACCGTTTGCTTCAGCTCCATACACTGCCTGTTCATGAGTAAAACCTTCATATTCCAGCTGCTCTATCAATCCATCTCTATTATATCTTTTGTTGGTCTAAAATCATACATAAAATACTCATCGCCAAACCACATATTGGAATCATCATTTGTATACACGCGATAATATTCGCCGTCATCAAATAAGCCACCTTGGACAATCTGAGAAACTTTTACGGTAAGTTTTATATGTGAGCCAACATAATCTTCAGGATTTCTTGCTAAAGTTTTGTATGGTATTTCTTCGCAAGATGCTACAAACTCTTCCCTTGACATTTGAGAAACAACAGGCTGTTCTTCAACTTTTTCTGTTTCAGCGTTTGCTTCCTGGTCAGCAGTGGCTGCCTGCGGTTCTGATGTTGCAATACTTGTTGTTGGTTTTGAATCTTTAGAATCGGTTTTAGAACTGCCAGAAGCCCCAAAGCCGATAATCAACCAGAATCCACATATAACTAAAGCGATTATAGACAAGTTTTTTTCCTGTCATCCTTTTTACATAAATCGATAATAGCAAGTACAATACCGATTATAAATGTGCACCCAAGAATTGAGAATATCAATGCTGTAACACTAAGACCAGATACCTTTCCCCCTGTGCTTTTGGGATGCGGCGTTTGCACTGGTACATTACCTCCAGATACCGGACATCCACAATTTGGACATCTGTCTGCGTGCCAAAAACATGTCATTGCTAAAGCCAGAAATGTGTATTACAATGAGGGTGTAAAAATGCTGTCAGTATTGAGGTAAGAAGTATAAAAGAAATTGAAAAATAGATTTATGGAAAGAGAGGATTGATAATATGATGTATCCATATGCAACGTTAAATGATGACACGGAGATTACACATTCAGAGATGCTTCCAGATGGAAGGGTAAAAGTATATATAGAAACCCCTGATTTAAAGGATGGATTTCATAATGCAACTTGCTATTTGCCAGAACACTCTTGGGAAGATGTGAATGGATATTCTGATGCTGAGATGGACTATTTTAAAGAATTTGTACGTAATAATGCGCATTTAATGATTGAGTTCTCTAAAGAAGGAGGTATCTTAAATGCCTCAAATTTTTAGAATTGGATCTTATATAATTTATTTTTGGTCAAATGAAAGTGATCCGCTTGAGCCAGTGCACGTACACATAGCGGAAGGGAAAGCAACAGTAAACGCAACAAAAATTTGGATAACAAGTTCTGGAAAGGCTTTACTTTGCAATAATAACTCTCGCATTCCTCAAAGAACATTAAATAATATGGTAAGATATATTGAGGCAAACAGTAGCATTATTATTGATAAGTGGTATTCTCAATTCAGGGAAATAAGTTATTATTGTTGATAGCACCCCTGTCCATAATCCGCCTTCACCTTCTCAAATGACTTAATAAAAGGTTTTGCGCCATCCGGCAAATGGAAATAAATTTTTTCTTTTTTGCCCTGCTCCGTATGATATTTGATTACTATATATTTCTCCTTCACCGCCCTGTTCGGTTTTCCGATGGGTACGGAAAACATGACGCTGCACCAATAGGTTAATATGGCTGCAAAGACAGGCAGATTCTCCTTGCTGTCCTTTCCGGTGGAAATCTGCTCCCACGTTTCGATTTCGATGCCGTCGATCCTGCTTAACACAAATTCAAAATGCATCTCATACGTTCCGTCAAAATTATCCTCCAGCACGTATAAGTGCCGGTCTGTCAGCACCAGCAGACAGATGCAGTCAGGGTAATGAAGATCAGGCGGCAGAAGCTTTGCCGAAAGCTGTGTAACGATTTTTTCTCCTCTGTACTCCTTTAACCTTCCCCTCATTCCTCTGTTCTCCCTTTCTCCAAGCGCCTGCCTAAAGGCACTCTCCTTCTTTATCTCAAAAGTTCCTTCAGCACTTCATTCTCCGCCGGGTCCGCCTGTGCCCTGCACTTTACAACATCTATCGTTCTTCCGTCCGAATCCCGGTAATACACGGTAAATTCCATTTGAAGATTCGTCTCATTGAGCTGATAGTCCTCGCAAAATTCCTCACAGTAAAGCACTTCAGACAATGTCTCTATCGCTGCCGCATCCGTAATCGTCTTTTCCCATTCCAAGGAATTTACCTGATAGAGGAGCCCTTTCGTCAGCAAGTATTTGTCCGCCACAATTTTAATGATATCATAATCCTTTATCTCTTTTTGCGATGCAATGCCATATTCATGCAGGAGCGCGCAAGTCCCTTCATAGCCGGGATAAATATCCGCCGTCACATCCCCTTGGTTTTTCGTAGAAGCAAAGGTAATACGCCCGATGGGCGTCTGCTGCCTGATATCCGAAAATGCCAGCCCTTTTACATCTTCGCTGTACGCCTCCCACAATTCCTGCCGCTCCTGTTCTGCCAAATCCAAAGTATAGCTTTCTATGCCGTTGGTCCAACGGATTTCATAATATTTCATGGACTTAAGACGAAGCGCCTGATAGGTTCCTTCCTTAAACCCTTCCCCTACAAAAACCTCTTCAAAACCATCCAGTGCATACCATGGAATATGGTATTTGCTATAGGTTTGTCTGCCGTCTGTCCCCTCATATTTTACCAGAAATTCATAGCCTGCCGACTCTTCTCCATAATCTTTGTTGACCCAGTCATAGGCTGCCTCCATCGATTCGCCCGTAAGCTGCATGTTCTGCAAAACCTGCTCGCCGTCATCTCCGCTTTGAAGAGCCGGCAGCGCAATCGCCATTAAAGCTACATCCTCCTTTACCGGAATCCGCCGTTCCCATTTTCCCCACAAGGAAAATCCGCCGATCAGGACCACCATCAGCAACACCTCTATTAATAAATGCCATTTGCCTGATAGAAATCTCTTCGCATCACGGGCAATAAGAATATTGACAAGTCCATGTATAAGCGGAACACTGATCACGACACCAGCAATCATCGGCGCCCATGAAAAAACGCCAAAGGAAAAAACCTGCAGAAGATCTATAAACCATACTCCTCCAAGAGCCACACAGCCATAACGCACAACCCACTCCGCAACAGGAAAAGTAAATGCCCCCCTTTTAGGTTCCGCAGGACGTATCCTGAAAAAGAACAGATTGAGCAGAAAGAGAAAGACGACTGCTGCCGCCAGATACAGCAGATACGGCAGGTGTACCTCCATCACCCAGCCGGCGCCATCTGCATATTCTTCAATTCCCGTTACATTTTTAAGCAGGGAAACAGGAGACAGATAACCTTTTAACTGCTCCAACATTTCCGAGCGATAGAAGGAAGATCCAAACATCACAAGCATCTTTTCCGCCAGCACAAGCCCTGCCCCGGGTCCTAAAAAAAGCAGCGCCGTAAGACCTGCCACATAAGCGCTGCCCCTCGTCCAAAGCGCAGCAAGCATGGACAGGCTCATCACAAGCAGAAATCCCAGCACAAGAATCAGACATCCTGCCCACACCGACCGGACACTGTCCTCATACTTACAATAGCCCATGGAAAGAGAAATACGAAAAAACAAAAGCCTGCATATCACCGTCGGAATACTAAAAATCAAAAGATTATTCATATATCCCACTGCAAACAGCTGACTTCTTGAAAAGGGCAGGCTAAGGTACAAGTCTGCCTTTTGCTGCGTCTGCAGATAGGGAAAAGCTCCTATGCCCATCAAAATCCCAAGCAGAATCATCACTGCAAAGAAAGAAGTGTTCCCCGGTCCCACATAAAGACTCCGCACCTCCCCTTCCGGAATCGTCATTTTCGCCGAAAAAAGCAGACAGAGCATTCCCATCAGATACCAGACTGCCACGATCATCCACAGCTTGCTCTTTAAATCTTCCCGCCAAAGCCCCAATACTATTTTCGCCCGCTTCATGCTCCCACGCCTCCCAGCGCCAGCCTGTCCCATTCCTCTTTGCCAAGAATCCGTCCGCGATGCAGAAATCCCCTCATATTGCAGATTCTGTCAAGTTCCTCCAGATAATGGGACACCATCAGAATCGTCATATTCCTTCCAGCTGCCGCACTCTTTAAAAGATCCTTTACCGTGATTCTGACCTGCGGATCCAGCCCGTCAAAAACCTCATCGCACAAAAGATATCCGGTGTTAGCGCAGACCGCCGCCGCGATGAACATCTGCTTTTTCATTCCCTTGGAAAAGGTCTCCACCAACGCGCCCTCTTCAAGTCCAAACTGCTCCAGCAGATAACGGTATTCCTCCATGGCAAAGGAAGGATAAAAGGTTCTGTAAAAACTCCCTACCGTAAGCGGCGTGGCATTCTTCTCATAATACTGGTTATCCGGCATATAAAAGATTTTTTGCTTTGCCGCCACATGAGGGACCTTATCTCCGTCAATTCTGATCTCACCTTCATCCGCCCGTAAGACGCCGGCTATCAGGCGAAGGAGGGTGCTCTTTCCTGCACCGTTCTCCCCAACCAGCCCATAAATCGTTCCATCAGGAATGGTCATGGACACATGGTCAAGACAGATAAATCTTTCAAATTTTTTTGTGACGTTTGCTATTTCAATCATCCTTTTTCTCCTTGACCAAACGCCGGCAGTCACCGCTTCCTCGGCAATGATGCTACGACTCAGCACCGATATGTTTGATCACCTTATTATTAATACGTATCAGAAAGAACACGGAAAGCCCCAGCGACATCAGTTCCGCAATGGGAAAAGCCAGCCATACATAAGTCACATTTCCCGTCAGGGATAAAAGATAGGCTACCGGTAACAGCACCACCAGCTGCCTTGCAATAGATACCACCATGCTATACACCCCATTTCCCAGTGCCTGGAACATGGTTCCGCAAATAATACAAAAACCTGCCAGAAGGAAACTGCAGCTGATGATACGCAGCGCCGGAACACCGATTGCAAGCATTATATCGGATGCATCGAACAGCAAAAGAAGCTGCGCTGGAAATATCTGAAAGACCACAAATCCAATGAACATCAGACAGATTGCATACAAAATACTCAGCTTCACCGTCTTGATCAGCCTGTCCTTTTTGCCTGCGCCGTAATTGTAAGCCACAATCGGCACCATACCGTTGTTCAACCCGAATACGGGCATAAAGATAAAGCTCTGAAGCTTAAAATATGCGCCGAATACCGCCGCCGCAGTGTTGGTAAATCCCAGCAGAATCTTGTTCATGCCATAGGTCATGACGGAACCGATCGCCTGCATGATAATAGACGGAATCCCCACCTGATAAATCTGTTTGATGATTGAAAAGTTGGGACGAAATCCCCGAATCTGTACCTTGATTTCCGTGTTCTTCTTTTCATTAATAATAAGTGCAATCGTACCGGCAATAATCTGCCCGATTACAGTGGCAACTGCCGCCCCAGCAACGCCCATTCGGGGCACGCCGAAAAATCCAAAGATAAAAATAGGGTCCAGGATAATGTTAATAATCGCACCTACCCCCTGTGTAATCATGGTATAAAACGTCTTTCCTGTGGACTGTAAAAGCCGTTCATAGACAAACTGCGCATACATGCCAAAAGAACAGCAGCAAACGATGGTTAAATAGGATTTACCATATTCTAAAATCTGGGCATCCCTCGTCTGACTCAAATAGAAAGGTCCTGTCACAAATAACCCCACCAATAGAAAAATGACATAATTGACCACCGCAAGAAACACTCCATTGACAGCCGATTTGTTTGCCTTTTCATAATCCTTTTCCCCCAGCGAACGTGACAGAAGGGCATTGATCCCCACTCCCGTTCCTGCGCCAAGGGCAATCATCAAAGTCTGTATGGGAAACGCCAGTGATACCGCTGTCAGGGCATTTTCATTGATTCTCGACACAAAAATACTATCCACAATGTTATAGAGTGCCTGCACCAGCATGGAAATCATCATGGGCAGGGACATACTTATAAGCAATTGATTCACCGGCATGATTCCCATTTTGTTTTCTTTTGTCGTTGCTGTAGCATCCATATTATATAATCTCCTTCCTTTTATTCTCATTGATCAACATTTGCGAAAAAAAAGAAAACCAGATAAACTGATTTTTCTTTCAAATGAGCCACCGGGGACTCGAACCCCGGACAACTTGATTAAAAGTCAAGTGCTC
>BLLW01000049.1 GCA_011959285.1 Lachnospiraceae bacterium
CCTGAATGCTATTACCCGACAGTAGAAGATTTTATCGGGGAAGGCGGCTCTTACACCCATCCCCGTTCCATATATGAGCACCTAGAGGGTCTTCCTCCCCATAGCCATATAGAAGGTAAAGAAGCTATGGGTGCTTTTCGCTTCAGCCCAATCACACTTGGACCAAATGAGAGCGCAGCATATATCATTCTTACTGGCGCAGAAAACAACAACACAGATGTTCAGAATATTTTGCAAAAATATAATACTTCGACCAAAGTGCTTACCGCCTTGGCGCAGACAAAAAATTACTGGAAAGGAAAGGTAAATGTCAGTTTCCACACAAACAGTCCTGATTTCGATAATTTCATGAAATGGGTCAGCTTCCAGCCTTTTCTGCGCCGTCTTTTCGGCTGTTCTTTCCTGCCTCACCACGACTATGGACGGGGCGGCAGGGGCTGGCGCGACCTATGGCAGGATTGTCTCTCCCTGCTTCTTATGGATCCAGAAAATGTAGGTGAAATGATTGCCAAAAATTTCGGCGGTGTACGTATTGACGGGACAAATGCCACCATTATCGGCAATGGGGACGGTCACTTTATTGCAGACCGCAACGGTATTGCCCGGGTTTGGATGGATCATGCCCTCTGGCCTTTAATGACCACCAAACTATACATCGACCAGACAGGAGATATCGGAATCCTATATAAGCAGGCAGCCTATTTTAAAGATGGTCAGACCATGCGCGGCACATCTATTGACACCCAATGGAACAATGATTACGGCAATAAACAACGGTCAGAAGACGGCTCTGTCTATATGGGAAGCATTCTGGAACATCTTTTAATCCAGCAGCTGACCGCTTTTTATGAGGTTGGCAGCCATAACATCTATCGTCTTCGGGGCGCCGACTGGAATGACGCTCTCGATATGGCATCAGAGCAGGGAGAAAGCGTCGCATTTACCTGCGCATATGCAGGCAATCTGAAAGACCTTGCCGCCATGATGCGCCTGTTAGAAAGCCAGTATCCCGGTCAGCCCCTAGAGCTTATGGAAGAGATTAAGATCCTCCTGGACGCAGCGCCTGAATGCTTCGACAATATCTCTGAAAAGAATAAGTTATTAGCAGAATACACAAATCGGTGCCGCCACCATATCAGCGGAAAACACATAACCGTCACTCCCGCCTCTCTGGCTGCCAATCTTACGCAAAAAGCGGTCTGGCTCACCAATTTTATCCAGAATCAGGAATGGATTGAAGGCACCCACGGGGAAGGATGGTTCAATAGCTATTATGACAACCATGGGCAAGCTGTAGAAGGCTTTTATCCTGACCATGTACGCATGATGCTTACCGGGCAAGTCTTCTCTATCATGGGGCGGGTTGCCACAGAAGAACAGATACGCAAGATCACGAAGAGTGCTGACCACTACCTCTATGCCCCCAAAATCGGCGGCTACCGCCTGAACACAGATTTTCATGAAAGAAAATTTGACATGGGTCGTATGTTCGGTTTTGCCTACGGGGAAAAGGAAAACGGAGCCGTCTTCTCACACATGGCGGTGATGTATGCCAATGCGCTTTATCAGCGCGGATTTGCTGCCGAAGGCTGGAAAGCGCTTAAAACGCTTGCCGATACAGCTCTTAACTTCGACGTCAGCCATATCTATCCAGGCATTCCTGAGTATTTCCGAAGTGACGGGCGCGGCATGTATCATTACCTTACAGGCGCCGCCAGCTGGTATATGCTGACCATGATCACCGAAGTATTTGGCATACACGGAGCAGCCGGCAATCTGGTACTGCACCCTAAACTTTTGGCAGAGCAATTCGATGATAAAGGAATGGCTTCCATCCGCCTTACATTTGCCAATAAGGCACTGCATGTCGTCTATGCCAATGAATCCGGTAAAGATTACGGCTTCTACACCGTATCCGCCGCCTTCTGCGACGGGACAGAACTGGAAGTGTGCGAACAATCCTATATCGTGATTGCAAAAGAGGAACTCCTTGCCTTCTCCAATGATATACTTGAAATAACTGTAACACTCATATAAAAACATAAAAAGGACAGGTAAAAAAAAATGAACTATGGATATTTTGATGATGAAAACCGGGAATATGTAATTGATCGACCGGACACGCCCGCTCCATGGGTAAACTATTTAGGTTCCCCAGAATACGGCGCTATTATCTCCAATAACGCCGGCGGCTATAGCTTTGCAAAGTCAGGCGCCAACGGCAGAATTCTCCGCTATGTATTTAACAGTTTCGACCAGCCCGGGCGCTACTTGTATATCAGGGATAATGAATCCCAAGACTATTGGTCAGCTTCCTGGCAACCGGTGGGAAAGAATCTTGACCGCTATAAAAGCGAATGCCGGCATGGTATTGGCTACACCAAAATGAAAGCCGATTATGAGAACATTCATTCTGAGGCTCTCTATTATGTCCCCCTCGGAAAAACCCATGAGGTATGGTCCCTTTCCGTTACCAATCAGTCCGTACGTCCGCGAAGCCTCACCTTGACAGGATACGCAGAATTTACCAATCACAGCAACTATGAGCAGGACCAGGTGAATCTCCAGTACTCCCTGTTCGTCACTAGGACACTTTTTGCCGGGAATCGTATCATGCAGCAGATCCACGGCAATCTGGATGCACTTCCCCCTGCCCAGCAAGTGGACCACAAAAACGTAACGGAACGCTTTTTTGGTCTTGCAGGTGTAGAAGTATCCTCCTATTGCGGAGATAAAGAACATTTCCTTGGAAGGTATCACGGCTATGGCAATCCCCAAGGCGTCGTTTCCGGACACCTTGGAAATGTGACCAGCTATAACGAGAACTCTTGCGGCGCCCTCTCCTGCAGCATTACATTGTCTCCAGGCGAAACGAAAACGGTCGTCTTTCTTCTGGGTGCAAAATCCTCCGTCGATGCCTCTTCCCTGATTAGTTCTTATGACGACCCAGCCCAAGTCGTGGGCAGAGAACTTGCGATCCTGAAAAATGACTGGAACCAGAAGCTTGAAAACCTTCAGGTCAACACGCCAAGTGCGGAGTTTAACACAATGGTGAATACTTGGAATGCATACAACTGCTTTATGACCTTTATCTGGTCCCGCGCCGCCTCTTTTATCTATTGCGGGCTGCGCAACGGTTACGGCTACCGTGACACAGTACAGGACATTCAGGGAATCATTCACTTGGCGCCTGAAATGGCGCTGGAGAAAATTCGTTTCATGCTCTCTGCCCAAGTGGACAACGGCGGCGGTCTTCCGCTTGTAAAGTTCACCCACAATCCGGGAAAGGAAGATACCCCTGATGACCCCTCCTATGTACAAGAGACCGGGCACCCTGCCTATCGCGCCGATGACGCGCTGTGGCTCTTTCCCACCGTTTATAAGTATATTGCAGAAACTGGAAATACTGCATTCTTAGATGAGGTGATTCCCTTCGCCAACAAGGATGTGGGAAGTGTCTATGAGCATTTAAAGCGTGCAATTCAATTTTCTTTTGATCACTTAGGACCTCATGGACTGCCTGCCGGATTATATGCCGACTGGAACGACTGCCTGCGCCTCGGCACAGACGGCGAATCTTCCTTTGTAGCAATGCAGTTCTATTATGCAATGATCATCCTTAAAAATTTTGCTACATACAAAAACGACGAAACTTATATCCGCTATTTAGACGAAAAGCTTTCCCATATCGGCGCACTGATCCAGAAATTATGCTGGAGCCACGACCGATTTATACGCGGTTATACAGAAGATGGAGAACGCATCGGTGCCCCCACGGATCCTGAAGCCAATATATGGCTGAATCCGCAGAGCTGGTCCGTCATCAGCAGACTAGCTTCCGAAGAACAGGCAAAAGCCGCCATGGATAACGTATATGATTATTTAAATACACCCTTCGGCGCTGTCCTAATGAATCCGCCCTACCATGCCCACGCATTCGACGGCGCCCTTGCCGTCATTTATAACCAAGGCGTAAAGGAAAATGCCGGCATATTCTCACAGTCCCAAGGATGGCTGATCTTGGCGGAAGCATTGCTTGGACACGGTGAGCGCGCTTTTACCTACTTTATTGAAAATGCACCCGCCGCGCAAAATAACGATGCAGACATCCGTTATCTGGAACCTTACTGTTATGGACAATTCACAGAGGGACCAGCCAGCGAACATTTCGGACGCTCTCATGTCCATTGGCTGACCGGAACCGCTTCGACCATTATGGTAGGCTGCGTTGAAGGCATTTTGGGGCTCCGCCCTGATATAAACGGGCTGCTGCTTTCCCCGTCCATTCCACGCGCCTGGAAACACTTTGAAATACACAAAAGCTTTCGCGGAAAGCATCTCCACATTGTAGTGGAGAATCCCGATGCAAAGGAGTGCGGCTATACAAAACTGGTCTTAAACGGCAAAGTTCTTGCCTCCAATTATATTTCTGCTGAGCTTCTGCAGGAAGAGAATGAAATCATTTTGACACTTTAATTCCCGGCAGTACAAAAATATCCTGGGTATGGCAAATCTTCCATCCCCAGGATATTTGTTATTTTATGTTTAAGGTTGTTCCGAATCCTCCGACGCCTTTGTATTCCACTGAACCATATAATTTTCATCCCGATATTTCTTAGGCGTCATTCCCACCGTCTCCCTGAACTGCTGGATAAAGTGGCTCTGGGAAGAAAAGGAAAGGCGATTGGCAATCTCAATCAGCGAATAGTCACTGAACCGCAAAAGATTTTTGGCTATATTCATCTTCTGTTCACGAATATATGCGCTCACAGATACCCCCGTCTCTTTCTTGAACAAGCGGGATAAATAGCTGGCAGACACGCCAAACTCATCCGACAGATCTTCAATCGTGATCCGCTCCTTAATGTGAGAATAAATGTACTCTTTGCAGGCATTAATATGCTTGGAGTTCGTATCCTTCCGAAAATACCTGCGCATCTTCTCCGTATAATCCATCACCATTTCATCATGTAGGGTGCGCACCTCCTCCACGGTGTGAATGTGATCCAGCTTCTGGATATAAAAATCACTCAGCCGAAACGCCTGCTCCGACTCCATGCCATTCTGCCGGCACAAGCGTGTCACCATAGCCGTTGTGATTACAAAATGATATTTGAGATTCGTAACCGGATTACGCGATAACACCCCCACGCCATCACTCTGTACAAATCTCCCCATCTCGCAGTTTTTTCTCACGGCATCTACATCCCCATTGGCTACCGCCCAATAAAATAAAAACTCTTCTGACGGCGGTCTGTGCTCTATCTCATCAATATCATCTCCTGCTTCAAGAAGAAGCCATTCATCCTGATATCTCATGCGTCCTCCCCGAAAGCTGTGCTAACCGCATCTTGACCTGTTCCATCATCTGTGTATATTTGGTGTATTTTTCTTTTTCTTCCGCAATTTTTGCTTCCGGCGCTTTAGATAAGAATCTTTCGTTATTCAGCATGCCGTTGACACGGGCAAGTTCTCCCTCAAGCCGCTTTTCTTCCTTTTTAAGCCGCTGGGTCTCCTGGGCAATGTCCACAAGCTCTGCAAAGGGGATATAAAGGGTTGCGTTGGCGATTACTACAGATACTGCATCTTCTGCAATACCTTCCTTATCCTTCTGAATAGTCACTTCCGATGCATAAGCAAGGGACTGAAAGAACAACTTTCCTTCCGTGAAAGCATTGATAATCTCTTCCTTTTTGCTAACCACGAACACCTGCGCCTTTCTGCTGGGCGCAACGTTCATTTCTGTACGAACATTCCGGATACCCCGTACCGCTTCCTTGACGATTTCAATGTCCTTTTCTTCTTTTTCAAAGTACCATTCCTTCCGGTACTTTGGCCAGCTGGAAATCATAATAGATTTTTCTTCTGACTGCAGGGTACAAAAGATTTCTTCCGTGAGGAAGGGCATATACGGATGGAGCAGCTTAAGGGCGTTAAGCAACACCGTCTGGAGGGTCCAGAGTGCGGCATCCTTGCTGGTCTGATCATCGGAATTGTAAAGACGCGGCTTTACCATCTCAATATACCAATCGCAAAATTCATCCCAGATAAAGTCATAGACCTTCTGGACTGCAATGCCAAGTTCAAAGCTGTCCATATTGTCGGTTACATCTTTGATCAGCGTATTCAATTTAGAAAGGATCCATTTGTCAACCGGCTCAAGAGAAGGCTCTGTTACCTTTAGTCCTTCTTCCGGCATGTTCATCATGATGAAGCGGGAAGCGTTCCAGATCTTGTTTGCAAAATTCCTGCTTGCCTCCACTCTCTCATAGTAGAAACGCATGTCATTGCCCGGCGCATTTCCTGTAATCAGGGTAAGCCGCAGGGCGTCGGCGCCGTACTGATCGATGATTTCAAGAGGATCGATGCCGTTGCCTAAGGACTTGCTCATCTTCCGTCCTTGGGAATCCCTTACCAGTCCATGAAAAAGTACGGTCTTAAAGGGTTTTTCACCCATCTGCTCATAACCGGAAAAGATCATGCGGATAACCCAGAAAAAGATAATGTCATATCCGGTCACCAACACGTCTGTGGGATAAAAGTATTTCAAATCCTCTGTCTGATCAGGCCATCCTAATGTGGAGAAAGGCCAGAGCGCAGAGGAGAACCATGTGTCCAGCGTATCCGGGTCCTGGGTAAAGTGTTCACATCCGCATTTAGGGCATACCGAAGGCGCATCGGCGCTTACCACGATTTCCCCGCACTTATCGCAGTAATATGCAGGAATCCGGTGTCCCCACCAGAGCTGTCTGGAAATACACCAGTCGCGGATATTGTCCGTCCAGTTAAAGTACGTCTTTTCCATACGCTTAGGAATCAGCTGGATATCGCCATTTTTGACTGCCTCCACAGCAGGCTTTATGAGTTCTTCCATCTTCACGAACCACTGCTGTTTGATCATGGGCTCAATGGTGGTCTTGCACCGGTCATGGGTTCCCACATTATGAGAATAGTCTTCAATTCTCACCAAAAGTCCCATCTCGTCCAGTTCTTTTACAATCGCTTCTCTCGCCGCATAGCGGTCCATGCCGCAGAACTTGCCGCCATTTTCATTGATGGTTGCATCATCATTTAAGATGTTGATTTCCGCCAGCTGATGACGCTTTCCAACCTCGAAATCGTTAGGGTCATGGGCAGGGGTGATCTTTACCACGCCGGTACCAAATTCCATATCTACATAAGAATCTGCCACCACAGGAATTTCCCTGTTGATAAAAGGCAGCATCAGCTTCTTTCCAATAATATCTTTATACCTGTCATCCTCAGGGTTGACCGCTACCGCAGTATCCCCCAGCATAGTCTCCGGTCTGGTGGTGGCAAACTCTACGAACCGGGTGGCGCTCACGCTGCCGTCCTCCTCAATCACCGGATATTTAATGTGCCAGAAATGTCCTGCCTGCTCTGCATATTCCACCTCCGCATCCGATATGGAAGTGTTGCACACAGGACACCAGTTGATAATCCGGCTGCCTTTATAAATCCAGCCCTTTTCATGCATCTTGCAGAACACTTCCGTTACCGCCTTATTACAGCCCTCATCCATGGTAAACCGCTCTCTGTCCCAGTCGCAGGAGGAACCCATTTTCTTAAGCTGGCTGATAATCCGGCTGCCGTACTCCTTTTTCCATTCCCACGCCCGTTCAAGAAACCCGTCGCGCCCTAAGTCTTCCTTGCTGATGCCTTCTTCCTTCAGCTTTTCAATGATCTTGACCTCCGTCGCAATGCTGGCGTGATCTGTCCCCGGCTGCCAGAGGGCATTGTAACCCTGCATCCGCTTAAAGCGGATGAGAATATCCTGCATGGTATTGTCCAGCGCATGTCCCATGTGAAGCTGCCCTGTGATATTTGGAGGGGGGATCACGATGGTAAAGGGTGTCTTTGCGTGATCTACTTCGGCGTGGAAATACTTCTTTTCCATCCATTTTTCATAAATTCTGTCCTCGATTCCCTTAGGATCGTAGGTCTTTGCAAGTTCTTTCTTCATAACGATTCTCCTTTACTTCAAATCTGTGCATAAAAAGCGCCCTTCACAGACTTTTATTTCATCTGCAAAGGGCGCATGTTCTTTCGCTGCGCGGTACCACCTTCATTTATCACTTAAGCGATTTCTTTCAAAATCCTATCCGCTAACGGGGATAAGGCGTGAGGGCTTACTTCTGTTCGGTCCTCCGGTTCCAAAGCTACCTTCCGCATTCCTTTCCTTGAAACCTTCCAGCACTGTGCTTAGGGGGCAGCACAGGGTCTCTTCTCTGACAGGCAGGGGATACGTACTCCTCTTCTTCATTACCTTTATCTGTGAAGTTATTCTTATCTTAGTAGCCATCTTTGCCTTTGTCAAGAAAGAATTTTATTTTCACTTCACTTTTACTTTCAAAATCCCTTCCCCGTAAATATCCTGCCAGAATCTCATTGCCATCTGTGCTTCCTCATCGTCCACACCCACCAGTTTGGAAAATTCGTACGCGGCTTCGTCCATCTTTCCCTTTCTGCGCAGCTCTACAATCTGTTTTACTTCATCACCATAATAGATGATGCCATAATAGTTCACGAACCGTTTCCAGGACTTTAAAAAGCGTAAGGGGAATACCGGCGAAAAGAGACCACTGGCAATCATCAGGTAACGAATCAATAAAAACGCCGCCAATCCCACGACAAAGCTTAAAAATTCTGCCCTGCCTTCCCATTCCTCCCTGGAAAACTCTTCAAATCCTCCCCGCATATCTATGTAAAAGGAAGTGTCTGTCAGTGTATGCCCTGTCTCTTCTACCGCTTCTATCAATCCCTCGTCCAGCTGTTCCCTAACCACTCTTCCCACCGGCAGTACCCGATAGATATCCGGAAACAGGTCGGTATCATCCTCATCGTGGTCATATTGGGCGTTATAAAAATTCTCGTCCGCCAATACCACCTCACCTGATTCTAATTCATAAATCTTATAAAAAACATTGTCATAATATACAGAGTCAAGTTCATTTTCACGCTCTATATGGGCAGTAAAATAATCTTCCTTCATCATATCTGAAATACTGTCTGCCACCGGTGTCCCCCTGCCCGCCACGGCGCCGATTTCCACATCGGAGACTACCTCCTCCTTAGATTTTTCCTCCATAACGTCAATCACCTTTCCTGCCCCGAAGTTGACCAGCGATCCAACCCCAAAAGCCATCACCATGGCGACTGCAAAATCAAACCGTATCTTTGCCATAATGCCTCCTCATATCAATTGATAAAATCTTCTTTTCCGCGCGCAAGGGAAAACTCTGTATAAGAAAAATAATAGGTTCCCTTATCTTCACAACATCCCCTTCTGGGAAGAAAGTCCTTAATCCTTACCATGCGGTCCCCGCATTTTTCGCACTTATAGCCACAGACATAACAGCCTCTATGACCGCCTGAAATCGCACTTACCGAAGGCACCCTCACCATATTCTCGGCGAGATAAGGGAGGGGATTTTGATAAGACTCCTCCCCCGCCGCTGGAATCTGAAAGATTCCGTCCATCTCCGTCATAGGACGCATCTTCCCCTTACACTTGCTGCATATCGTGTGATTCTTCATATCAATTGATTTTATTCCGTAAATAAGCCCTATTAACATTGCAACTGCAATTGCTCCCAGGAAAAATCCATACTGAATCAGCGGAGAACTATCTTTCAATACTCTCTGCATTACGCCGCTCAATATGGCGCCTATGGGTATTCCTACAAATCCCGTCACAAGACTTAGGACAAATACTACCAGAAGACACTCGCCTTTCATCCCACGGTCTTCTTCCCGTGCAAGAATCATTCTTTCCATTTTATCCTCCCTCATTTACTTACTCTTTCTATTTTTCTATCCAATCAAAATTTGATAGGACGCCTTCCACGTGCCTCCCGGCGCAAGTAAATTCTCCCACTCCCGTTCTTTCAATTCTCCTGCAAAGTTTTCATGGTCGCACCTGCCATACCATGGTTCGATGCAGATAAACGGCGCATTTTTGTGCGGCGGAGACCAGATTCCAAATAGTGGAACCTCCATCTTCACCGTCAGATATGGAGTCTTGTCCGGTCTGCAAAAAGCCACCTCTTTTGCTTGGTCATGTTCAATCACCAGCGCATCATGGTCGAACATATGCTCCGTGATCTGCAAGTATCCTTGATCCAGCATATAAGTATCCTTTTCATCCGTAGCCATCCCCTTGTCACTGACCCTGGTGCTTACCACCTTTTCCTGCGCGTCGAATCTAAGAAAATAATCCGTCTGTTTCTCTCCATCCTTAATCGGACAGTTAAAGGCAGGATGACCGCCAATGGAAAAAGGCAGTTCCTCTTCCCCCGGATTTTCTACCTGCCAGCACACCTCCACGCCTGCTTCCAGCAGACGATACCCCAGCTTTAACACAAATGCATACGGATAGTTCTGCCTCGTCTGTTCACTGTCCTTTAACACGAACCAGATCTCATCCTCCTCCTGTGACAGAAGTGCAAATTCCATATCCCTGGCAAAGCCGTGCTGACCCATAGAAAAGGTCTGTCCCTTGGTCCTGTACTCCTTATTCTTCACACCCCCTACAAAGGGAAACAATACCGGTGAAGTCCTTCCCCAGAAAGCAGGATCTGCATTCCACAGATATTCCGTCCCGTCGCTTCTTCGTTTCAGTGATTTTAATTCCGCCCCCTTTGACTGGATCTGAATCTCCACTGCCTCATTTTTCAAACCGTAAATTGCCATAGCCCTCTCCTTCCTTAATCCTCGTCCTCAATATCCACAAAGGATGCATCGATGATTCTTTCTTTATCTCTTTTCACCTTAAACACCCTTGACAGAATCCATATATCTGACACCCCGTCATAAATCAGAAATACACCGATGATCCTGACCACCAGCTCGATTGCCTTGAAGGGATTACAAATCAGCACACCTCCGAAAATCACCGTGAGCATTCCCAGCACAAATGCCAGCCACCAGTTTTCGTAGCCGTCCTTTTTCAGGGCAAGCGCCTGTATAATATTATGTAAACCATGTATGACAATCAAGACTCCAACGATCACTGGCACCGCCATGATGATCATCTCCGGCTTCAGCAAAATCCAGAGTCCGATTACCGCAAAGACAATGCCAAGAAGCATCATTCCCTGCAGGATGATGGTTCTCTCTCTGTTAAACAAGTAAATAGCAATCTGCAAAATACCGTACGCCAAAAGCACACCCCCAAGCAGCATACAGATAATCTGGCTTGTAGCCCCCGGCCAGATGACCAGCACCAGCCCAAGCAGCGCACAAACCGCCGCCGATATCGTATAATTTGCCTTTAAACTCTTAAATAAATCTACCATATCATACTCTCCTTTTTTTACCATAATAACTTTTTTTCAAGGCTTCATAAATCAGATAAGCGATATATCCAAGCACTGCCCCAAAGCAGTTCAAAAAGATATCATCCACGTCAAAAGCGCCGAATGCACTGAAAAGCTGGAAGACTTCAATTCCAAGAACAAAAAGGAATGCATTGATCAGCATTACCAGAAAGTTCCTGCCATGCTTCAAGACATACGGCAGCAAAAAACCAAAGGGAATGAATACCACCACATTCCCTACCAAATTTTCAAAACTGTTGAGCTTATAGGAATAATCTATATACATACGTATGGTCTTAAACAACGTAAAATTAGCCGTATCCAATCCCTCCAGAATCACCCCTTTTTCCCAGGTGGCGGCAATTGCCCTTAATTGCTCCAGAGGATATTTAAAAATAATCACCTTAATCACAATCAGTAAATATAAAAAGAAAATTAATCTGACATATTTCCTATGAAATTGTCTATTCTTCACTAATAACGAACCTCCATTAATGTAAGCCCCTTAGCAGGCGCAAGTGCTCCCGCCTGTTCTCTGCATCCTGACGCCAACACTTCTGCAATCTCTTCCGGTCTTCTCTTGTGTGCGCCCACTTCCAACAATGTTCCTGTCATAATACGGACCATATGGTACAAAAATCCATTACCGCTGTACCAGAACCGGATTTCGTCTTCCGCACCCGCTGCCTGCAAGGACAGACTTTCCCCTTTTTCTATGCGGATAGATTCAATGGTTCTTACGGTAGACTTCTTTCCCTTCTTAGTCGATGTAAAAGCCTTGAAATCATGAGTTCCGGTCAGATATTCCGCTGCCCGTCTCATCGCCTCAAGATCCAGCTTTTCAGGCACCATATAAGTATATCTTCTGTCAAACACATGAGGAATATGCGTGTTCAGCACACGGTAACAATAAGTTTTCCCCTTTGCATTCAGCCTGCTGTGAAACCGCTCTGGCACTTCCTCTAAAGAGATCACTGCAATATCCTCCGGGAGATAGGTGTTCATGTACTCCATGATTTCCCCTGCACTCAGATTCGTATCTGCATGAAAATTGGCAGTCTGACCTAACGCGTGTACTCCCGCGTCCGTTCTGCCAGACCCTTGGACTTCTATCTCCTGCCCTGTCATCCTTGTAAGCAGCGCACTTAACTTGCCCTGAATGGTGTGTTCTGTGCTTTCCTGCTTCTGCCAGCCCTGATACCGGGTTCCCTCATATTGCAGTATCATCTTAAAGTTTCGCAACTATTGTACCTCCCAGGGATTTTCTTTTCCCTCCACAAAGTATTTACAACCAAGCAGAGAGTCCCTGACCACCGTCTCCACACAGTCATCCGTATAAAAAGCCATATGATGGCTTACCGTTACATTGGGAAACCCTCTTAGAATTGCCAGTTCCCTATTATTCAGTATATCTGATTTGCGGTCATAATAATACAGTTCAAATTCATTTTCTACCACATCTAAACCGGCGCCGCCTATTTTACCGCTTTCAATGCCTGCAATCAGCGCCTGTGAATCGATCAGCGCGCCCCTTGCAGTATTGATAATCATTACACCATCCTTCATTTGTGAAATCGTTTTCTCATTGATCATATGACGATTTTCACTGGTGAGCGGCGTATGGAGTGAGATTACATCCGCCTGTCTCCACATTTCTTCCAATGTTACATAGAGCACCCCTGATTCCTTTACTTCCGCACTTTCATACAAATCATAGGCAATCAAACGGCAGCCGAAACCGGACAGATCCTTTAGCACCGTCCTTCCAATCCTGCCCGTTCCTATAATGCCTACCGTCAAATCTTTCAATTCCCTTCCCTGAATTCCTTTGATGGTATAATCCTGTATGTTGGTTCGCTCCAAGATCCGTTTCATCCTGCGGATAGTCATAAGCAGCAACATCACCGTGTAATCCGCCACACCGCAGGGACCATAAGGCGCATTGGCAACCGTCAGCCCAAGTTCTTTCGCCGCTTTTATATCAATGTGGTCATAACCGATTGTTCTTGTAGTCACATATTTCACACCGTAATCCGCAAATACTTTAAGCAGACCTGCCGTCATCTGGGATGTAAGAATGTCGATACATTCGCTTCCCTTGGCAAGCGACGCGTTCTTCTCGTCCGGCGCGTCCGGACACAATATCAGCTCTATCCCAAACTCCCTTCCAAGTTTTTCAAATAAATCCTTTTCATCGAAGGGTCTGCAGCTATATACAGTCACTCTCATTTCTTCTCCCCCTTTTCATCTGCCATTTCCTGCTGTTTTCTCCTTTCTTCTATGCGCGCTTTCTCTTCTTCCCGGTAGATATGTATGGCAACCATATCCTCTTCCTTTAGGTGTCTGAAGTTGCTGACACTGGCGTACAGTATCTTAAGGCTATTCAGGGTAGTGTCAAAAACGCCTTCCTCATACATCGTCAGGACGATGATGCCGATTGGTACCGCAATAATCATCCCAACCACGCCCCCAGCCTTAAAACCTATAAACAATAAGAACAGGGTTGGTATGGAGGAGAGACCGATGGATTCTCCCACGATTTTGGGCTGAATCAACTGTCTTGCAAGCTGCCCTACTCCCCATATGATGAGCAGCCCTATCACCATTTTATAATCCGCGCTCAAAAATCTCACCACTGCCCATGGCACAAGCACCGTTCCTGTTCCAAAAAAGGGAAGGAAATCAAGAAATGCCACGCCGATGGCAATCAGGAACGCATACCTAACCTTTAAAATGGTAAACCCTATTGCCAAGAGGACATACATCCACAATTCTATCTTGAGCTGTGCCTTGAAATAGCCTCCTACGGCACGCTTTAACCCTCGTTTAATCATGTTGAAACGTTCCGTAATAGCCTCCGGCAGCACCTTGGAGAGAAGCTGGGGCACATAGTCCTTTTCTGCAACGAAGAAATATGCAGACAGGACACTCATAATAATACCAATCAAAATGGACGGAAGATTTTTGGCAAAACGGCTGAGTGCTTCAATGGTAGGCGTACTTAAGCCCCCAAAAAGACCGCCCAGATATTCTCCCACATTTGCAGAAATGTTTTTAAAAGTCGTCTGCACTTCCTTTGGAAGATATCTGCTTGCCGCCGCCAGTTTCTGCCCGATTACCGCAAAATCTTTCTGCGTGTTTTCCCACATTTCCGGCAGCGCGCTGATAAACTCTGTCATCTCTTCTGCCAGTTTCACTCCAAGAAAATATCCCGCCACAACGACAAGCGCTATGACTGTTATAATCACAAATGCTGTTCCGGCTTTTCTCTTCACTCTTAATTTCTTTTCAAAAAATCTGACCAGAGGATTTGCAATCAGCGCAATGATCCATCCAACTACAAATGGCATGAAATAAATAACAATCCTGGGAAGCACAAAAATGCAGAAAAGCAGAAGCATCAGCATAATTCCCAAATTGACAAATACCTTTAGATATGTTGTTTTATTCCATCCGTTATCCTTCATATTTCTGTTCCTCATTTTCCAGATATGCATCTAGAAGTTCATAGATTTCCTCTCTGCCCTGCTTCGTCTGTGCAGAATAGGGGATGACTATGGTGTTTTTAACTACCTTAAGACCGTCCTTTATCATTTTAACATGCTTTTGCACCTGACTTCTGTTGATCTTGTCCTGCTTGGTGGCTATGATAATGGGTTCAAATCCCTGTCTTAAAATCCAATCATACATCATCCTGTCATTGCCGGAAGGCTCATGCCGGATGTCGATCAAAAGGAACACTGCCCTCAGCTGTTTCGAGCTGTGAAGGTAGTTTTCAATCATTCGTCCCCATTTTGCTTTCTCCGCCTCGTTTGCCTTGGCGTAGCCATAGCCGGGAAGATCCACAAAATACATCTGATCATTGATATTATAAAAGTTGATGGTCTGAGTCTTGCCCGGCTGTGCGCTGGTCCTTGCCAGCGCCTTCCGGTTCATCAGCCCGTTGATCAGGGATGACTTTCCCACATTGCTCTTGCCTGCGAAAGCCACCTCCATATATGCATTGTCCGGCAATTTGCTGGTTATACCGCACACAGTCTCTAAATTTACATTCTTAATTACCATTTCATCACTCCTTAAGCAGCGCATGCTTTAAGACTTCCTTCATCGTCTTTACATGGGTGATTGTAAGTCCTTCTTTAATTTCCTGGGAAATCTCTTCTATATCCTTCTTATTCTCAAAGGGCACCAGCACTTCTTTGATGCCTGCCATCTTGGCTGCCAGAATCTTCTCCTTCAATCCGCCAACCGGCAGCACCCTTCCCCTAAGCGTGATCTCTCCAGTCATTGCCAGATCGCTGCGCACCTTCCGGTCCGTAATAGCTGAAAAAAGAGCGGTCGCCATGGTCACGCCGGCTGACGGTCCATCCTTTGGAACAGCGCCTTCAGGGATATGTAAGTGAAAATCATTCTCCTTGAACATTTCAGGGTCAATATGATTTTCCCTGCCAATAGACCTCACATAACTGATGCCAATCAGAGCGGATTCCTTCATCACATCCCCCATCTGCCCGGTGAGCTCGATTTCTCCCTTTCCGGGCATCACATTGACTTCTATCTGCAGCGTATCGCCCCCCACGCTGGTCCATGCAAGTCCACGCACAATCCCTGTCTGGGGCTCTTTATCTGCCTTATCCAGACTATACTTTCTTTTCCCTAAATATTTGTCAAGATTGGAAGCAGTCACTTTGATTTTTTCCTGCTCCTCTCCCGCTTCCCGTATCTCCAGAATTTCCTTTGCCGCCTTCCGGCAGATGTCCCCGATTTTGCGCTCCAGTTCTCTGACACCAGCTTCCTTTGTGTAATAGGTGATGATATTCTTAAGGGCGCCATCCTGAACCGAAAGCATCTGTCTGTCCAGACCATTCCTTTCCAACTGCTTACCAAGGAGATGTTCCTTTGCAATGTGGAATTTCTCATTTTCTGTATAACTGTTCACCTCGATGATTTCCATACGGTCCAGAAGGGGTCTGGGAATTGTCTGGGTGGTATTGGCGGTTGCAATGAATAAAACCTCCGAAAGATCAAGGGGGATTTCCACATAATGATCCCGGAATCTCACATTCTGTTCCCCGTCCAGCACTTCTAGCAGCGCTGAGAAGGTATCTCCCTTATAATCATTGCTCACCTTGTCAATCTCATCTAACAGCATCAGCGGATTCTTCACCCCCACCTGCTTGATTCCTGCAGCGATCCGCCCCGGCATCGCGCCAACATAAGTTCTGCGGTGTCCCCTGATTTCCGCCTCATCCCTGACGCCGCCTAAGCAGATTCTGATATACTTCTTATCCAGCGCCTTGGCAACGCTCCTTGCAATGGAAGTCTTTCCGGTTCCCGGCGGTCCCACCAGACAAATCATGGGGCTTTCCCCTTTGCTGGTCAGGCAGCGCACTGCCAAGAACTCCAAGATCCGTTCTTTCACCTGATCCAGCCCATAGTGATCCTTGTTGAGAATTTCCTTCGCCCGATTCATGCTTTCATTGTCCTTAGAAGCCTTGTCCCATGGCAGCTCTAAAAGCGTTTCAATATAGGCACGCTCCACCGCGCTCTCCGAACTGCTTCCCGACAGATTTTTAAACCGGGTGATCTCCTTTCTTATCTTTGCCTTCACCTCTTCCGACGCCATAAGGCTCTCTAACGCCTCCTCAAACTGGTCGGTATCTGAAAAGGAACTCTCTTCCCCCAGTTCCTGCCTGATATAATGGAGCTGCTCTCTCAAAAGATAGGTTCTTTGATTTTTATCCACTCTCTCCTTAACGTTATGAGTCAGTTCCTCTCTTGCCTTGGCGATTTCAATCTCATTTAATAAATGCTCGCATAAGATATCATACCGCTCTTTTATAGAAACAGCCTCTAAAACCTGCTGCTTTTTTTCATAATTCATGGGGAGATTCATTGCAATCTGATCAAGCAGGCTGCCGATGTTCTTAATCTGGGCATATCTGTGCACTGCATTTTTATCAATCTTCGGGTAATGGGCAGCAAAGATGGCAAAATGCTCCTTAATCTGTCTGAGCATTGCCTCCTCCTGGATTTCGCTTATCTGTTCCCGTTCCCTCTCCTCATCCACAGCTTCTAAATCCGCTTCCAGAAATTTTCCACTTTGTCCATCGACCTTAATGAGAATTCCCCGCCTGATTCCCTCAACCAATACCCTTACAATCTGGTTGGGAAGCTTTGTAATCTGCTTGACCACTGCAATTGTTCCCACTTTGTAAAGCTGCTCTTCCCCCGGCGTTTCAACTCCCGGATCCTTCTGGGCTGTCAGGAAAAGCTTTCCACCCTTTATCATTGCATATTCTAATGCCTGCATCGATTTTTCCTTGTTCAGGTCAAAATGGATGACCGTACTTGGAAGAATCGTCATCCCACGAAGCGGAATGACAGGCATCGTAAGAATCTGCCTCGTTTCTTCATTTCTTTCACTCATTCACTATATTCCTCTCACAATGCTTCAAAGTGTCCTTACGCAAAATGCCGCCTGTCGGCGGCATTTCTTATCTGGCCTTACGCATTACTTCACGATGTATCAATAAAGGTTCACTGGTACCTTCTACCGCTCCTTTTGTAATAACGCACTCTTCTATTGTCTCATCCGAAGGGATCTGATACATCACATCCATCATCGCTTTCTCCATGATGGAACGTAATCCCCTGGCTCCCGTCTTACGTTCAAATGCCTGTTTTGCAATGGACTCAATTGCATCTTTTTCAAAGCTTAACTTGACTTCATCAAAGCCAAACAGCTTCTGATACTGTTTGATCAGCGCGCTTTTTGGCTCCGTAAGAATTCTGTAAAGCGCCTTTTCATCCAATCCTTCCAGTGATACATTGATGGGCACACGCCCCACAAATTCCGGTATCAGTCCAAATTTCACTAAATCCTGAGGGGTCACTTCTTTCAGTACCTCACTGATTTCCCGGTTGTTTTTGCTTGCAATTTCTGCATCAAAACCAATAGAATTACGGTTCAGCCTGTTTTCAACGATTTTTTCCAAGCCGTCAAAGGCGCCGCCACAGATAAATAAAATATTGGAGGTATCCACCTGAATCAATTCCTGATGAGGATGCTTTCTGCCTCCCTGAGGCGGAACGCTCGCCGTCGTCCCCTCAATGATCTTAAGGAGCGCCTGCTGTACACCTTCGCCGGATACGTCCCTGGTGATGGAGACATTTTCGCTTTTCTTGGTAATCTTGTCAATCTCATCAATGTAAATAATTCCCAGCTGCGCACGCTCCACATCATAATCCGCTGCCTGAATCAGCTTAAGAAGAATGTTCTCCACATCCTCTCCCACATATCCCGCCTCGGTAAGTGTGGTTGCATCTGCAATGGCAAAGGGCACATTAATAATCTTAGCCAAAGTCTGCGCCAGATAGGTCTTACCTGAACCGGTAGGTCCAATCATAATGATATTGCTCTTTTGCAATTCCACATCATCCATATCCTTGGGCGCTGTAACTCTTTTATAATGATTATATACGGCGACCGAAAGAACTTTTTTCGCTTCCTCCTGACCAATTACATAATCATCCAAAAAATCCTTGATTTCCACTGGTTTTAACAGATTAATATCAAGTTCTGCCTCTTCAATCTCTTCCTCATATTCTTCTTCAACAATATCGGAACATATCTCGACGCACTCATCACAGATATACACGCCTGCAGGGCCTGCTATCATTTTTCTTACCTGATCCTGTGTCTTATTACAAAAAGAACACCTGATGTTGTCAGAACCTTTTCCTGCCATCTTCTTACCTCTTACTCGTTAATTGTCAGAACGCTTGTAAAGAACCCGGTCAATCAAGCCATATTCCATTGCTTCCTCGGCAGTCATCCAATTGTCCCTCTCTGTGTCTGCCGCAATCACATCATAGTCTTTACCTGTGTTTTCTGCCAATATCTTATTTAATTTTTCTTTTGTATGCAGAATATGTTTGGCTGCAATCTCGATTTCCGTAGCCTGCCCCTGAGCGCCGCCTAAAGGCTGATGAATCATCACTTCCGCATTGGGGAGCGCAAGCCTCTTGCCTTTAGCGCCTCCTGCCAGAAGGAATGCGCCCATGCTGGCTGCCATGCCGATGCAGTTGGTGGATACGTCACATTTGATATACTGCATCGTGTCATAAATCGCCATCCCCGCCGTTACGCTTCCGCCGGGGCTGTTGATATAAAACTGGATATCCTTTTCCGGATCTTCCGCCTCTAAGAACAGCATCTGCGCTACGATAAGGCTTGCTGTCACTTCATTGACTTCTTCTCCCAAAAATATGATTCTTTCTTTTAAAAGTCTTGAATAAATATCGTAGGAACGCTCTCCCCTACTTGTCTGTTCAATGACATAAGGTACTAAACTCATTGCTGCATCCTCCTTACTGCCTTACTAAACATAATTATCTATTTTTCTTTTGCGTTTTCTACTGCAAATTCCGCAGCTTTTCTCACTGCAATATCCGCCTTAATCTGAGACACGCTCTTTTCAGGAAGCATTTCTTTTACCTTGTCTACTTCCATCTGATAAGCTTCTGCCATTACCTTTAATTCTTCTTCGTAGTCTTCCTCGGATGCTTCGATCTTTTCTGCCTTCACGATTTCTTCAAGCACCAGTCTGGACTTGATTCTCTTCTCTGCCTGAGGTTTTACCTGCTCGATCATCTTGTCATAAGTGGAGCCTGTGAACTGGAAATACTGATCGAGGGATAAGCCCTGCATCTGGATTCTCTGGGCAAATTCATCTACCATCTGTCTCTGCTGTGTGGCAAGCATCGCCTCGGGAATCTCCATTTCAGAATCATTCACGATTGCCTCGATCACTGCCGCTTCCTTGGCGTCCTTTGCCTCTTTGACTTTCTCTTCTGTCAGTTTAGCCTTGACATCTGCTTTATATTCTTCCAAGGTGTCAAATTCTGAAACTTCGGATGCAAATTCATCATCAAGCATAGGAAGTTCTTTTTCTTTGATTTCCTTGATTGTACACTTAAATACTGCCGCTTTTCCCTTTAATTCTTCTGCCTGATAGTCTTCTGGGAAGGTAACGTTCACCTCCACTTCCTTGCCGATCTCTGCGCCCACCAACTGCTCTTCAAAGCCAGGGATAAATGCGCCGGAACCGATGGTCAGGGGATAATTTTCACCTTTGCCGCCTTCAAATGCCGTTCCGTCAACAAAACCTTCAAAATCAAGCACGGTCATGTCGCCGTCCTTCACCGCTCTGTCTGTGACTTCAATGTTTCTGGCATTATTTTCTCTTTCCTGGTTAATTTTTGCGTCTACTTCTTCCTCTGTCACTTCTGTGTCTGCTTTTTCAACCTTGACGCCTTTGTACTTTCCTAATTTTACCGGCGGTTTAAGAGCAACCTCAGCGGTAAAGATAAAGGGCTCGCCCTTTTTAATCTGGGTCACATCGATGGCGGGGGAAGATACGATATCTTCGCCGCACTCTTCCACTGCCTTTTCATAGGCATCGGGAATCAGTTCGTTGGCTGCATCCTCATAAAAGATTTCCGGTCCGTACATCTTCTCTATCATCTGACGGGGCACTTTGCCCTTTCTGAATCCGGGAACGCTGATTTTATTCTTGTTCTTTAAGAATGCATTCTGTAATGCCTTTTCCAGTTCTTCTGCGGAAACTTCGATTGTAAGTTTCGCCATGCTTTTCTCTAACTTTTCTACCTGTACACTCATCCTCGTACATCCTCCTTATAAATCTGTGTCTTTATATGAACTTACCGCTTACTGGGCAAATTGTAAGCATACTCACAGTCATTTTACGATTATAGCATATAAGAAAAAAAAATACCAGAAATTTTCTTTTGATTTCACTTATTTAAAAATTTCAACCTTTTTTTGAACAATTTTTCACTTTCGGCATATTTACTAATTGGGTAGTGGGTATTTTGTAGAATTTAACTATACAGAATGAAATACAGCAGATGTGCTACCCTTACTATACCAGAGTGCGCCCGCCTTGTAAACTCCCTTTTGCTGGAATGGGCGCAGCTTTAAGGCTGCCACTGCTGCCAGCCTCTCAAAGTCGCTATATCTGATATTAAGCCAGCTTTTCCAGCTCTTCTGTGAAAAGCTCCCCAGCAGAACGGTAGCCATGTATCCTGCGTGGGTAGCCGTTTATCCAGCCCTCTATTTTCTCTATTTCCTCGTCGGTCTTATCGTCAAAGTTTGTACCCTTTGGCACTTTGCGGCGCACCATTTTATTTGTTACCTCATTCGTGCCACGCTCCCAGCTGCTATATGGGTGGCAGTAATACAAATGTGTCCTCTTTTCTCCCTCTTCCAGTATAGAACGCTCTAAGCCGTTCACGTCTGCAAACTCGCTGCCGTTGTCTACCGTAATTGTCTTAAATATCTGCTTAAACATATCCGCACCATATTTGCGCTCTAATCTATCCAGCGCCGCTACTACCGCCTCGTCCGTATGGTCTGGCAGCTTAAATATAATCTCGTCCCGTGTCTTTCTTTCCGTCAGTACCAGCAGCACGTTTTTAGATACTCCCCGCTTGCCTATTACACTATCCATTTCCCAGTGTCCGAACTCTTCCCGCTTGTCTATCTCTTCTGGGCGTTTTTCTATGCTGTCGCCTGCTGCTGCCCGTGCCTGCTGCTTGCGTACTTTCTTATAGCCCCGCTTTTTATTCTTCTTTACTGGTAAATCCTTATTTGTCAGCTTAAGGAAAACGCCCTTATCTATGTAGCTGTAAAGAGTAGCCACGCAGACGGTAGTATTAAATTCTCCCTCTCTACCCTGCGCCTTAAGCTCTCCCAGCACTGCTGCTGGGCTGTAATCCTCGTTTACTATCTTGTCCTCTATGTAATTTGCATATGCAATATCGTTGCCTATTTTAAGCTGTGTGCCTCTTACCTTTAAATTTTCCTCTGCCTTTTCCTGTGCTATGTCTGGGCTGTATCTTATTTCTGTCGTCCAGTCACTATTACGGTGTTCGTACTCTCCCCTTTTCAGCTCATTATATATAGTGCTGCGGTGTACTCCCAGATGCGCTGCTATTTTTGCCTTGCTTAATCCCTCTTTTAGCAGCGCCTCTATCTTTATCCTATCTGCCCTTGTCAGCTGGTGGCTGCCCTTTTTATTTGCCATTGTTTCTGCCTCTCTTTCGTTGTGGTCTATATACGACGAAAAGCCGCAAACTCTTTTACAAGTCTGCGGCTCTTATTTCATAGCTCATTTACAGCATTTCTTACAAGCTGTGTATTTTTTCTTTGCTTGGCTTAGCGGTATGCCCTTTGGGTTTTTCATTCCAGAACAATTAGGCTTACTATGGTACTTTTTACTGCTGCGGTCTATATATACTATCGTTTCGCCCGCTGTACGCTGACTACGTTGCTGTTCTTCTACAATAACGTCAAGCTCTATATTACACCCAAATGTCTGTACCCCCCCCCCAGAAATTTCCAGTATTTCTGCGGTATAGCGGGCATTAGGATACTTTGCCGCCAAATCCTTTGCCAGTTCTGCCGATAAATACCCCAATATTTTATTTCCCCATTTTACATATGCGGCAGGCTCTCCGTTATATGTGGTTTTCTCTACCTCTATTTCCTCGTCGCCAGTCATACGGCTTAATATATCCTGCCTGCTTTCCCCGTCGTCGTTCTGGTATGTCACGCCTACTACTTTCGTGCGTATGGTTTCCGCAATTCTGCTGCCAGTGGCAGGCGCTCCCGTTGCCCTTGGTGTTGCCTGCTGCCCTGCTGCCTCTTTTGCTGGTTTGCGTGCCAGCAGAAAACATACCGCAGCAATCACTATGCAGCCGATACCGCCCGTAATATTTCCAGACGGCAGCGCCACCACTCCACTTACTGCAAATAGCGCAGCCGCCCCATAAAGTACCATTTTCTTTTTACCCATAATAAATAAACCTCACTTTCTAATCTTTAGCCATTTTCTCTGCAATAGCGGTATTTATATATTCGCTTATGCTCTGCCCTGCCGCTTTTGCACGTTGTTTAATGACTTCTTTTTGTCCTTTCGGCATTACCAGCTCAAACCTATCATAATTCTTTTTCTTAAATTCATTCTGATATTTTATCTGGTTAAATTCTTCTTTCTGCATTTTACCTCTTTCTTTCCCTTGCCTTATGATGTATAATCCTTTTAAACAGTTTGGGCGGCTTTGGCAGGTCCACCGCCCTTTCTGTATCCCCGCCTTACTTCTTAAGTAAGGCTCTTACTTTTTCTTTAGCCTCTTCAAGGTCTTTACACTCGTTGAGTATTTCAAGTATTTTCCTTGTCTGGTTTTCCTCGGCTGTTTCCTTAAGCAGTTCGCCTACGTTCATTTCCTCGTCCATATTTTCTCCTTTCCCTGCCGCCCAGTTATTGTTATGGGTTATGTATCTCCCTTAACTGTCTTAATTATATCGCATATTCTGTAATATGTCAATACATATTCTGTAATATCCTCAAAAAAATAAGAGGGTAAGCAGCCCGTAAGCCGCCTGCCCTCATTCTTCTTACGCTAAGCGTGTGGCATAGTCAAGACTTATCCAGCCTGCGCCAGCCTGCCGCACTCCCTTTGCCCGCTTTCACTTCCACAATGGTAAATACACCCTTGCCCGTATGCTCTCCCGTCTTTGCGTAGTCCGTCCCTGCGCCCGTCCTTATATTAAGGTCTAATATATCCACTTTAACATTGAACGGCACGCCTGCTGTCGCCTGCGGCTTTTCCTGCGGTACTGCTGCCTGCTGCCCTCCTGCATATTTCTTGTAATATGCCTCGCCGTACTCTGCCCGCTTTTTCTGTACCGCTTCGCTCTGGTCTGCTGGCTTTTCAAATCCCAGCAATACGGCATCAGAGGCAGCCCGCACGCTCTCTGCGCCCTTTAACGTGCTGATAACAGACTTATAGCCTTGTAGCTCGTCCCATAAAAAAGCAAGCTGCATATCCAGACTTCCAATAGATGCACCCGCCTTTTTCGCATAATCAAAAAGCGCCTGCTTTCTTGTGTGATACGTCCACTGCGCCAGCCCGTAACCCGCCTTGTCCTTTACAAAATTGCCATAACTTCCATTATCCACGGCAGCCGTATACTGCGCATCTGTCATATTAAGGCTCTTGTTATAGCTGTTTTGCAGATTGCAGGAATTAAGCCCGCTTTCCGCATACAGATTACCCATTAAGCCTGCCACGGCGCAGGCATTTAAGCCTTTGCCCGCCAGATAGTCCCATATTGCTTTTTCCGTGTTCCCGTTCTGCACCATGCCGCCTGCAAATACGCTGTAAACCGCCTTGCCGTCCCAGTCATAAACATTATAACCAGCAGTGCAGGCTTTCTTTGCATTATCCAGAGAAGAAAAAGCCCCTATCTGGCTCTTTTCATCTTCCCAGCTCTTGCGCACACGGTATAATTTATTTGTCTGGCTGCCGCCAGCAGATGCAGCGCCGCTTATCATCTGCTTAAACTTCTCCCATGTGTGCGCCATTGCATTATATACATACGGGTTAGGGCAAATCTTCCCCGTAACGTCGTAATGCCTTATGACGTGCGACGCAGGCACGTTGTACTTTTCCATTAAGTATTGTGTAAGCTCTGCCGTAGCCTCTACCGTTGCGTCCTCAAAATACCAATCTTTATCGGTAGCCCCCATGCTGGCGGTGTTCCTCTTCCTCACGCACATTTCAATACCGATACTGTTTGAGTTTCTGCACTCTGCGTGCTTATAGCTGTTTGCGCCGCAGTGCCACGCTATGTCCTCGGTTTCCACCGCCTGCCATATCTCCCCGTCAAATCCTACAAAGAAATGCGCAGACGCTCCGATATACCGCCCTGCGTAATACTGGCAGTTCGCCTTTGCGCCGCCCAGCGCCCCTACATAATGGATAACGATATATTTTATGCGTGCGGTACTGTTCTTGTCCGTAAAGTTATAGGGTGTAAGCAGTTTGTTTATTACTGGCTGTTTCATGCTATACGCTCTCCTCTCCAAAAAATCCCATGCCGTCAGCGTCCATAGAGTTTCTAAACTTCCGCAGCTCTTCTGGTGTCATGTTCTCCACCCTTGCCCGCAGCTCTTCCCGTTCCTCTGCTGTCATATCCTTTGTGTGTTCGCTCTTAATCTCTGCCATGCCCTCTGTTCTCCTTTCATTTGCAAAAAGCGCCTACGGTTTCCCGTAAGCGCCCTGCTGCATACTGTCTATGTTTTATTATTTTTCCTGCTGTCTGTAGCCCTCTACGCTGCCCGTGGTGCTGTTTCCGTCCAGCTCGTCCGTGTCTGGCAGCTCGTCTGTATATTTCCCCAGAAACGCCCGCACCGTCGCCCAGACTTTCTTAACGGGCAGCCCGCAAAGCGCCATGTTCTTAAAAATGCTCACTACCTCATAGGCAATATAGAGAAGTGCAAAAAATTCAGCCACGCCCACACTCGTAAGCCCCAAATGGTTACGTGCTGCCTCTGGGATAAAGCCGATAAGATTAACCTTTATCAGCATATCAATAGCCAGCATGAACACAAGGGAAATAAGCATACCCACTTTACGGATAGCCCCGTCAATCCCTGCGCAGCTGTTAAACCTCTTTTCACGCACCGCCCGCAGCACTCCAAAGATTGTATCGAATACAATCGCAAGCACCACCAGCTCAATTACCTTGTTATTTGCCGCCATGTTGATAAATTCCAAAATCTTCATTTCCATAAATCCTGCCTTTCTGCTTTTGCAAATTTAATGCCCGCTCTTTCAGTTCTGCGCCGTCGTACCCTGCTACGCTTTCCCAGTTTTCCAGCGTGGCTGTCAAATCCACAATAAGCCTGCTTTGCTGTTCAATAATCTTCTGCTGCTCTTGCAGCACTTGTAGCAAATTGTTACCCATGTACTCACTCCCGCGCCTGCTGGTCTATGCCGCCTTTTGTATGGCTGCATCTGCCAGCGTTTTTATTTTCTTTCGTAGGTTGTAGCTGTCGGCGTGTCCTGCGTGTCCCGTCCAGCTCTGTATACTCTTTTGTAGCTGCTCTTTCGTGATTTTCCCGCTCTCGCACTTCTTAATTGTCCTCTTGACACGCTTAATGCTGTCTGGTCTTACTTTTCTGTGCGTTGCCCTGTGCTTGTAGCCTACAAAGTCTACCCCGTTCTTTGCTGCCAGTATCGTAGTTTTAGGGTTAAGCGCAAGCCGCAGCTCGTCCCTTAAAAACGCCTCAATGTCTGCCAGCCAGCGCCGCAGCTCGGCTT
>BLLW01000050.1 GCA_011959285.1 Lachnospiraceae bacterium
GCTGCGGACGAGGATATGGAAGAATACAGGTTAGCCGAAGAGCAGAAGCTGACGGTGTACACCTCCCACAAAAAGGAAATATATGAGCCGATTATCAAAGAGTTTGAAGAAAGAAGCGGAATCTGGGTGGAAATTGTCCCAGGGGGAACCAATGAACTGCTGGAGAAAATCAGATTTGAGGAAAATGGAAGTGGCGGAGATATCATGTTTGGCGGAGGAATTGACAGTCTGGAGGTATACAGCGGGGAATTTGAACCCTACCGCCCGACGCAATATGATCATCTGGATCACACCTATGCCTCCGAGACAGATTCATATACCGTTTTTTCCAAGCTTCCAACGGTTTTGATTTATAATAAGAAAATGGTGATTTCGGCGGGAGCGCCAAGGAGTTGGGAAGAATTGCTCAGCAGCCGCTGGAAAGGGAATATTGCCTATGCAGATCCGGTAAAGTCGGGAAGCTCCTATACATCGTTGCAGACTATGATTCAGGTATTGAGCAGCCAATACAGTCAGGAGCAGGTTTTGCGTAACTTCAGCTACAATTTGGAGCACGACATCGCCCAAGGCTCTGAGGAAGCGATTGAAGCTGTTGTAGCGGGGGAAAAGCTGATTGGCATTACCTACGAGGAAGCTGCATTAAAAAGAATAGAGGCAGGTGCAGATATCGGCGTGATTTATCCGGAACAAGGGACCACTGCGGTGCCGGACGGCTGTGCCATTATTAAGGATGCGCCCCATCAGGAGAATGCTCGTCTTTTTATGGAATTTATTGTAAGCGAGGATGTACAAAGATTGTTGGAGGATCAGTTGCACCGCAGAAGTGTGCGGGAAGATGTGACGAATGCGGAGGCAATAGAAGAAATTCCATACGATTTGAATTACTCCAGGGAACATAGAGAGGAGGTTCTTGCTTTATGGGAAGAGCTGAATCCATGATTAAGCGGTCCTTCAAAAGAGAGCTTTTTGTGTGCTTTGTTCTTGTCGCCCTGCTGCCGCTTTTAATTTCTGATTTTTCATTGTTGCGTGTGTTTAAGGCGAAATTGTCCAAGGACTATGAAAAAGATGCCATGGAACAGATGAAAAATATAGAGGAAAATGTAGTGGATTTTCTGAATCAGATGGATAGGACGTTGGAAAGTCTGACAAGAAGCCATACGATCCTGACAGGCATTACAGAGACGGACAGCTGGCTGCGAAGTAAAGCGTATAAGCAGTTATATGAGGAGACGCAGGAGTTTCGGGAGTACGCCTGGTTTCATGTATTTGACTTAGATGGTCAATGCATATTTACTACCTCTTCTGCGAATCAGAAGACAGATCTGCCTCCTTACTGGGGAATCCTGAAGGTTGCCTATGCCCATCCTGACGACATGATCATTCGGAGAGCGGGGGACGGAAACGCTTCTTCCCTTCAACTTGCAAGGGCAATTATAGTAAATGATGAATGTCAGGGCTTTGTTTTGGCAGTGCTCTATGAGGAGCATTTTGAAGCCATTCTTCGCAGTGCCTATGACAATAAGAACGGAATTGCGATCCTGGATCGGTTTTGGGAGGAAGTGTACAGCACGAAGACTACCAGAGAGGAAAACCTGGGGCAAACTCTGCGGCAGCGGCGGATGTCGGGGGAGAAAATCAAACAGACTACCGATGGTATCAGTTTTTATATTATGCCGATTGAAGACAGCGGGCTTTATCTTGTGTTGGGAAAGGATACTGTATTTACGGAGGATATCACCAAAACGCTGATGGGCGTTATTTTGACCATCGCTTTATTGTGTATGCTGTTTTGCCTATTCATGGCAAGTTTTACGAGTGAGTATCTGACGACTCCAATCAAGAAACTGACAAAGGCGATGAGCAGCGTGCAGAACGGAAATCTTGACGTGCATGTGGATAGCAAACGGAAGGACGAATTAGGGCAGCTTTCCGCTGATTTTAACAGGATGACCGGAGAATTAAAAAACTACATGGAACTGCAGGTGCAGCATCAGCGGGAATTAAGCGACAGCAATATTGCAATGATGCAGGCGCAGCTTAATCCCCATTTTCTGTATAATACTTTAGACACGATGAAATGGGTGGGAAAGGTCAATCATATACCGGAAATAGCGGTTCTTTCTTCGGATCTTGCCAAGATCTTGCGAATGAGTATTTCAGAGGAAAAGTTTGTGCGTCTGTCAGAGGAAATCCGGCTTGTGCATTATTACATGGAGATTCAGCAGATTCGCTTCAGCGGAAGATTTAGTTTTGATGTGGAACTGCCCATGGAGTTGGAGGACTGCATTGTTCCGAAGCTGATTATTCAGCCTATTGTGGAGAACGCCGTTCTCCATGGAGTGAAGGAGCAGGACGCAGGACATATTTTCCTGAACGTATACGCTCAAAATGGCAGACTCTATATAGAAGTTACGGATAGCGGGGCGGGGATGAGTGAGGAGATGATCCAGCTTTTGAACAGCAGGGACAGAGAGGCGTTGAAGGGGCATATTGGATTTTACAATGTTGCCACGATTCTCCGCCTGTATTATGGAGAAGCATATGGTGTATATGCGGAATCGAAAAAGAGTGGAGGAACAAAAGTGGTACTGGTTCTTCCTATAAACTTGGAGGAGATGGGGCAGAATGCTGAAAGTATTAGTGGTGGATGACGAGGTCTTGGTGCGCAAAGGGATTGTTATGGAGACGGATTGGAATGCCCTGGGCTGTATGGTGGTTGCAGAGGCGGAAAACGGGCTGGAAGGTCTGGAGGCGGCGAAAAAGTACGATCCGCATATTATTGTATGCGATATCCGCATGCCTAAGATGGACGGACTGGAGATGGTGAATAAACTTCGGGAAGAAGGAAACAAGGCTTATGTGGTTTTCCTTACGGCATACAGCGATTTTTCTTATGCAAGATCGGCGATTAAGCTGGCAGCGGCGGATTATCTGTTAAAACCGGTAGAAGAGGGAGAACTGGAGAAGACGATTATGGCCATACGCGGAAAAATCGTGGAAAAGCAGCAGGAGTCCAATACAGTCGGAAGAGAAATTCTTTCCCACGCGCAGCTTGGGCGAAGCGATAAAAGCAAATACGTGATGGAGGCGTTGCGCTATATCAATGAGCATTATGGAAATCCGGAATTGAGTGTCTGTGAGATTGCAGAAAGGATTGGCTTAAGTGACAGCCACTTAAGCCATGTCTTTAAAAAGGAGACGGATTATACGGTAAACGCTTACATCACAAGATATCGGATTTCAGCGGCAATGAAGCTGTTAAACGACTGCCGCTATAAGGTGTATGAAGTAGCGGAGCTGGTGGGATATAAGGATACCACTTATTTTTCTACGATATTTAAGAAAATAACGGGATTAAATCCATCGGAATACCAAAACCGGATTCACAATGAATAATCCTTTAGTCCCGCGTGCAGAGAGCCAGCAGCTGCCTGCACAGACCATTTAACGGCGGATTCTGTGAGCTGCCGAAAGACAGATTTGCATAAAAGAAAAGTGGAGAAAAAAGATTTCCTATATAAAATGCTGAAAGAAAACAGGACAAGCATAAAAAAATTGTTGATTTTAACAGAAATTTTAAAAAAACAACAGTTTACTCCTGTTTTTCTTTCGGCATTCTGTATTTATAATAGAAATATGAAAAAACATGGCGGAAAGAATTTGAGAAAGTCCGGTATGGAAAACAGAAGGAGGAATGCAGTATGAAAAAGAAAGCATTATCATTGTTACTGGCAGGCTGTATCGTTGTGGGAAGCTTAGTCGGCTGCGGAGGAGGCGGACAGCAGACAGCAGCGGATTCGTCCGGTACTACTCAGGCGGCAGCACCGGCAGATGATACTTCTGATGCAGGCGGAGAAAAGGAAGAGGCGGCGCCGGTAGTTGATGAAGCAAATCTGACGGAGGTACAGAAGATTATCAAAGAGGCGGAAGGAATGTCTATGGAGGAACTGGCAAAGAAAGCCATTGAGGAATCGAACGGTCAGACCTTCTATGGCGTAGGCAATTCCAGCCGCGGCAAGGCAGCGCTTCCATTATTTATAGAATATCTGCAGACGATAGATCCTTCCTATACAATGGAGTTCGAGTGGCAGCAGCCTAAAAACAACAAGATTTTTGAGCAGTTGTCAGCTGATTCTCTGAAGGATCAGGGAACCTTTGCAATGACATTGATTCAGGACGGCAATCAGATTGAATCCAAGATGGTGCAGACTGGTATTCTGGATACATATATTCCCAAAGAGTGGGCACAAGCCAATGGAACGACTCCTGACGCAGTTACCGGTTATCTCCCTTTACAGACCTTAAACAAAGTATTTGAGTACAACTGTACCGGAAGTAAGGAATATAAGAATTGCTGGGACTTTGTTGCAGAAGGAACACATGCGCTTTTCATGGATATTGATTCAGAAGTGGTAGGAAAGAATTTCCTGTATATGTTAACGGAAGACAGATATGCGGCATGGCTGAAAGAGGCTTTTGAGGCACTGGACGCTGAAAGCCAGGCGAAATTCCAGCCGGTAATTGATGAAATGGATTCCGAGGCGGCAGATCTTGGTCTTGGGGCTGATGGCAAGTATGCATTGGCATGGATTAAATTATGGGTCGAGAGTTATAATGCCCAGACGGATGATGGTCCGATCTGTAATACTCTTGTAACAGATTCCGCAACTGATCAGGCAGGACTTTTGGTGTATTCCAAGCTTCGTTCCGTTGAAGAATCGGCTACCGTATCTGTAAACAATGTAAAGGTTGCAGCTTATCAGGACGATTACAAGGGAATCGGCGGCTATGGCTATTGCCATTACTTGTTCCTTACCGACAATTCCCCGCTTCCATGGACGGCATGTGCATTTATTGCATATATGACATGTACCGAAGATGGCTTTAGTGCATGGGGCAAGGATATGGGCGGTTATTCTTCCAATCCGGATGTTGCAGCGGCAACAGAAGCTACTTATGGACATAGCAAAGGCGGCTGTGATGAGGAAGGCAATGTAGTATATGACTGCAAGAACGACAGGGGTTACGATTGGTGGACTACAGACGGACAGCTTGTTCTCGAGGATCCTGAATATTGTGCATCCGTTTCCTTTACAGTGGGAAGCTGGATAGAACTTTTGACTAAATATAGTGATGCGGCAGAAGAGTGATCAGTTGGTAAGAGTGACAAGTTAATTCACAGATAAGCTTCAAAGGCGGTCAGACGCCTTTGAAGCATTTTAAGGAGAAGCTTATGGGAGAGACAGCGAAAAAGCAATCATTTGCCATTTTTATAAATAAAATAAAAACTTATTTTATGAAGCCTCAGAACGTAATTCTTCTACTGTTCGGCATTCTGCTGACTTTTACCACCGTCGCTCCGATTGTTGCGATTGTAGAAGATACGCTGAAGATTCATCCCGGAACGATAGACCAACACCTGACTGGACGGTCATCCGGGTATTCCGTTGCAAACTATACAGATTTGTTTACCAGTCGGCTGGCAAAGACAAATCTGTGGATACCGGTATGGAACACAGTGCTGCTTGCGGTGTTTACCTGCCTGATTTCCATTCTTTTCGGCGGCGTGTTTGCATTTCTTGTTACAAGGACAAATTTAAAGTTCAAAAAGTACTTAAGCTCTATTTTCATTTTTCCGTATATTATGCCTCAGTGGACGCTGGCGGTTGTATGGCAGAATCTGTTTAACTCAAATGTGGTGACGGGAACTGCCAACGGTTTACTGGTATCTTTGTTTGGCATTGCAATGCCTAAATGGTGGTGCCAGGGACTGTTCCCCTCCGCCATTGTTCTTGGGCTTCATTATGCACCTTTTGCCTATATTATGATTGGCGGTATTTTTAGGAATATGGATGCAAATTTAGAGGAGGCAGCGACGATTCTGGATACGCCAAAGTGGAAGATTATGAGCCGCGTTACGCTTCCTATGGTGAAGCCGGCAATTCTTTCCACGATTCTGCTGGTATTTGGCAGTGCAATGGGAAGCTATCCGGTACCTCATTATCTGGGGTTGACCACCTTGTCCACCAAGTATGTATCCATGAACTCCAAATATACCGGAGAGGCAAGTATTCTGGCGATCATAATGATGATATTTGGCATTTTGATATTGGGAATCAATCAAGCAAGCTTAAAGAGCCGCAAAAGTTATACCACGGTCACAGGTAAATCAGGACAGATTTCCAAGATTAATCTGGGGAAAATAGGGAAGTATGTGATTGGAATCCTCTTCATTTTTATTACGTTCTTCACCAGTATTTTCCCAATCCTGTCCTTTGCAATCGAGACATTTCTTCCCAATCCGGGCGATTACAGCTTCCTGTACACCGGAGACTTAAGCCATCTGACTACAAAGTGGTGGATGACAAGAGGTAATCAGACAGGCGCTTTATATGGACAGCAGGGTATTCTTTTTAACGGCATGATCTGGAAAGCGTTGAAGGGAACATTGCTGGTAGCGGTTGCCTGTGCGTTGATTGCAGGGACTATTGGAACGCTGATTGGATATGCAGTGTCAAAGAACAGAAGGAACAAATGGGCAAACTATGTGAATAATGTGGCATTTTTGCCGTATCTGATGCCCTCCCTCGCCGTAGGCGCAGCATTTTTCATCCTTTTTTCAAATGAAAGGATTAACCTGTTTAATACCTATGCGCTGCTGATTATAGCAGGCACTGTAAAATATATACCCTTTGCCAGCAGAAGCGCGCTGAATTCCATGCTGCAGCTTTCGGGGGAGATTGAAGAAGCGGCGATTATTCAGGGACTGCCATGGTTTAAGCGAATGTTCCGCATTATAGTTCCCATTCAGAAGTCTTCTATTATCAGTGGTTTTATGCTTCCTTTCATGACATGTTTAAGAGAATTGTCTCTGTTTTTGCTTTTGTGCACCCAGGGATTCATACTATCTACCACATTGGATTATTTTGATGAGATGGGGCTTTACGCATTTTCAAGCGCAATTAACCTGATTTTGATCGTATTGATTCTTGTATTCAACACACTTGTAAATAAGCTTACCGGCGCAAGCCTGGATGAAGGTATTGGAGGGAACTGATATGCCAGAAATTAAATTGACAAATGTAACCAAACGTTGGGGGAAATTTTTTGCAGTGGATCATCTGGATTTAGACATTGAAGATAACGCATTCATTACATTACTTGGACCGTCTGGCTGCGGCAAGACCACCACGCTGCGCATGATTGCGGGACTGGAGACGCCTACCAGCGGACAGATTAAAATCGGAGACCGGGTGGTGTTTGACAGTGATGCGGGAATCAATATTCCAGCAAATAAAAGAAAAGTGGGATTCTTGTTTCAAAATTATGCGCTATGGCCGAATATGACGGTATACCAAAATATATCCTTTGGTCTGAGCAATATGAAAGAAGAAATGCCTACATACGATTTTGAAGCCAAAAAATGTATAGATATGATAGAAGCCCTGAAAAATCCCAAGGAGATGGCAAAAATAATAGAAGAATGCCGGGATAAAACGGGCGGGATTGAGACGGAAAAGGTTTATCTTAAGTTTATTGATACCTATACCATATCCCGCTATACGGCAAAGGAACTGTTTTCCATGGGACTTCATGAGTCGGGGGATTTGGTAAAGGCGGCAAAGGCGAAAAGCGAGAGCCTGGCACAGCAGCTAAAAGAAATGAAGGCATCTCATGAGGCAAAGGGGGAAACGTTGAATGAGGACTGTGCAGTGGTAAAGGATGGCAGAGTGGTTACAAGCGTTCGTAAGCTGACCAGAGAAGAAATCGACCTGTCTGTGAGGAGAGTTTCCAGAATCGTTAAAATTGGTATGTTTATGGACCGCTATCCGGCGGAATTGTCTGGCGGACAGCAGCAGAGGGTTGCCATTGCCAGAACGCTGGCGCCGGAACCCCAGGTGCTATTCATGGATGAACCATTATCCAATTTGGATGCAAAGCTCCGTTTGGAAATGAGATATGAGCTGCAAAGACTTCACTTGGAGACAGGAAGCACTTTTGTATATGTAACCCATGATCAGATGGAAGCCATGACCCTGGCAACAAAAATCTGTCTGATTAACAATGGCGTGTTACAGCAATACGACGAACCGCTTATCGTGTATAACAGACCCAATAACCTTTTTGTTGCGGATTTTGTGGGGAATCCATCGATTAATTTTATGGAGGCGAAGGGAATCCAGCGGACGGATGGAAAGCTGGAAATGAAGGTTTTGGGTGGCGCTTATCAGGCGGTCTTTACGCCCAATGAAAAGTTTGATTTAAGCAAGTGGTTTGATGAACGGGATACAGAGGATAAAAGAAAGGCGAAAGAACTGGAGGCGATTCGGAAAGATAAGAAAGCGGTTGAAAAGGGAAACAAGGATGAAGCGTTCCAATACCGCATTGATAAGGTAATGGAAAATGATTTCGGTGTGCATGAGGAGCCTGTTATAACAAATGAAGATTTTGTCCTTGGAATCCGACCGGAATGCATCAAAATCAAGGATAAGGGAAGTATCGATGGGGAAATTTTTGGTGAAATGCCTACCGGCATGGAATCCACTATCAAGATTGCAGTGGATAACTTCCTTCTCACAGGCGTGGTTTTTGGAAATACGCTGTATCAGATTGGCAGCCAAAAGAAATTTGATATTGAGGGAACGTATATCCTTCTCTTTGACAGGAAATCCGGCAGATGCATCAGCGCCGGCTCTGTAGAAATTTCGAAATGTTAAGTTTTGTCATCGTGTCAGCTTAATTACCAGAAAAAGGAAGCAAGGGAAAAAATTCTGTTTCCTTTTTCTGGTAATTTAATATATTATAGATATCAACTGAAAGACCGTATGCGAAATGGCATCTGTACAGATTGAGCAGGAAGGTATCAAAAATAGCAGGGAGGTGAGTCGTTCATGCATGTAGGAATCGAGTGGCTGTTCTTTGATATAGGATCAACCATAATTGATGAAGGTGCCGCATATGGGCATCGGATCAAGGATATTGCGGATTTGGGTGGAATGCCGTATGAAACGATTTATAATACTGCAATAGATGTTTATAAACAGAACAAAAAGGGCGATATAGAAACAGCAAAACTTTTTGGAATTGCACCATCTGGCGGATGTCTGTCATGGCAGTAGTTGCGCCATACCTGATCAGCAGGGAGAATACAGATGATAAAGGGCTGTATACTGCTTTTTGCAACGCTCTTGCTGACAGGCAGATTGGAACAATCAGGAAGTTCGACTCTGATCGGGATGTCAATTATTTTATTTGTGTGTATTTGGGGGATATGCGTTAGTATGGTAAGATTTCAAAAGAAGGCATTATATGAAAATTATGGTATAATCTTAATGAGGATAGAGCGTAGAGGATAAAATAAAATGACAACAGCATAAAAATTTATATAAAGTGGTTGACAGAAATAGAAAAAAAGGATAAAATATCATTTGTTCGCAGGAATGGCGGAATTGGCAGACGCGCACGGTTCAGGTCCGTGTGGTAGCAATACCATGAGAGTTCAAGTCTCTTTTCCTGCACGAAAAGAAGCCTTAGAAATAGGGCTTCTTTTTAGCTTATCGTAGAGCATATTTTATCCATCATTTTTGCAGTAAATGTTGTGTGATACTTAATGAAAGCGGGATTTGTGACGATATATTAATTGAAAACACAAAAGAACACGGAGGTTCTGCGCTTATTTCGATAATGCAGGGAGGCGGTCTCGGCAATCTGAATTTCCTTTCGGATTATGCAAGCATCAAAAACGGCAGCTACGGCAGGCTGATGAAACAGGCTGGTTCATCTGAAACGCCAGGCGTAAAAACCAAAGGCAAATACTTATAACATGTATGGAAATTACAACAATACTTACAGTGTAGGAAATTATTAGATTATGGTTTCTGAAGAGTCCATATAAAGATACAGCGAATGGAACCGGTGTAGAGGCGGCTGCTTCTGCATCGGTTTTTCTTTCATAGGAAAATTCGTCTTATGAAAGAAAATTGGATGCGCAGCTTCGCGCGCGGAACAAAAGTTGTGTTTGGCAAGATATTTAAATGCGAGGGTGTGCGAAGCGTGCGTTTGTTCTAATTTGATGTATGCCATTTCTTTTTTGCAGGGAATGGTATTTTATGAACCTGCCGCACGGAAATAGCCAGAAGGTGTTTGGGATTTATAATAGCCTGCAGATGGCAGGGCTTCTGGCGGCATTGGCGCTGGGGCTTACGGAAGTGAAAATAGGAGATAAGGAACGTGATAGAGCGCATGGAGGGGCAGTACAGTTCCGGACGGTGCTGCGGCAGACAATCTGCTGTAAGGAATTGCTGCTGTTTTTAATTGCGTTGGCATTTCTTGCAGAGGCGCACCAGACTATTACCGTTTTCCTCAATCAGCTTCAATATGAAAAATGCGGTTTGGACAATGCAGCCATTGGGTATATTTATATTATAGCGACGCTGCTTGGCGGGGCAGCAGTTATAGCCTGCGTAATGCTGGTTTTTGCGCTAACTGCGTTTGTGTCTGTTTCAGGGATTTTGCTGCTTCGCCTTTCTAACAGCCTGTTTTTGTCATTTCAGACGGAAATGCAAAACAAACTGGTGTATACCCAATACCGCGCTACGGAATTGAGCATTCATGCAATGGTGCTTGACAGCATTGATAGCATTGCTGTGGGTACGAATCTGGTTTTTGGGGCAATGGCACGAATAAGTCTTGTTAAAGCATTCTGGTTTGGCGCGGGAATCTGCACGGCGAGTATAATTCTTTTTTATAGCAGTATCAGAAGAGCAGGGGATGTAGCAATGAAGCAAAAACACTATGAATAAAATTGCCATGCACAAAGAATGGCAGGGTGTATATTTATAAAATAGAGGTAAGCATCCGGCAATCGGAAGGGTGCGGAAAGAGGGAAATATGAATCAAGCAATTGGTTGGGCAGCCATGGGAACCGGCTTTACATTTCTAATGACCACCCTTGGCGCCAGCGTGGTATTCATCTTTAAAAAGGAAATGGGAAAAAGTGTTCAAAGGGCATTTTTGGGCTTTGCGGCAGGAGTTATGATGGCAGCTTCCGTGTGGTCTTTGCTGATTCCGGCGATAGATGAGACGCGGAGTGCGGGGGGTATTGCATGGATTCCTGCAGCAGGAGGATTCGTACTGGGAGGAATCTTTTTATACTTATTGGATTTTCTCATGCCTCATCTACATTTGGGGGAGAAAAATCCAGAGGGCGTCAGATCGTCTTTTCATAGAACGACGCTGCTGGTGCTTGCGGTGACGCTTCACAATATCCCGGAGGGAATGGCGGTGGGGCTTGCCTTTGCCATGGCAGCCCAGCATCCCGAGGATCAGGCGCTTTACGCGGCGGCATTTGCGCTTGCCATTGGAATCGGAATTCAGAATTTTCCGGAAGGTGCGGCGATTTCCCTTCCCCTCAGGCAGGAAGGAATGAGCAGGATGAGAGCCTTCGTTTTTGGCAGCCTGTCAGGACTGGTAGAATTGATCTTTGGTATAGGGATTACGTTGATTGCGGCACAGATTACACCTTATATGCCTTGGTTTCTTGCCTTTGCGGCGGGAGCCATGATCTATGTGGTGGTGGAGGAATTAATCCCAGAGGCAAACCAGGGGGAACATTCTAATTTAGGAACGATAGGAGTTATGGCAGGCTTTTTGATTATGATGATCTTGGATGTGGCGCTGGGATAAAGATGAAGCAAAGCCTGTAGAGCGCTTATAGTTCTGCAGGCTTTCTAAAATATTTATAAATTTCAGATAATTTATTGACAGAAAAATTCTAATCTGATAGTCTAATATTACTTTAAAAGCCAATTCAAATGGAAGAATCTATTTTCTTATTTTATTCTTTTTCATCGTTATTTCGAGTGTTTCCCAAGCAAGCAGAAGGAAGGAGGGGGTGTTTATTTGTCTTTCACAAAAGAGAATACAACGTCGGAGAAGCGCATCTTATTGATTCTTACTGCCCATTCCTGTATCCGAAGACCGCTCCCTGACCATGAGGAAGGGGCATATAGAATTGTGCTGCCGCCGGAAGAGACAGGCTTAGGAAAGGATATTATCCTACCTCTTGTGTACGAAAGTGGAGGATGGCATATAGGGGATAAACCTTTAAGTGAAAGCAATCCCTATTATTTATACACGCAGGAGGACGAAAAGATTTTACTGCTGCTATCACCGCAGATAAACCGTCTGATACCGACGGGGAAAGTTGAAGTCTGTCATAAGATGCAGATAAATGTTGGATGTGCATTCAAAAATCAGATTTTTTATAGCTGTTATTCATTGGTAGAAGAAGATCACGCACAGATTTTATTTGAAGATGGAGAATATACGATAAGCAATCCGGGGCATGATGGGCTCTACGTAAATACGAAGGCATTTTGCGGAAAAAGGAGACTGCATATCGGTGACTGTGTAGATTTGTATGGGTTACATATCCTTGTTTTGAAGAACCTGCTCGTATGTGTATCCTTTTGCGGTATCTTTCGCGCCGTGGGGGGAGGAATCCTGTCAAACAGCGAGCATGCCGGCAAAAAACGAGAAGAGGAAAGAGAAGCAATTTGGATAGAACGCAGATGTGAGCAGGAAAGGGCGCTCCATACAGGGGAAGTGGAAGTGCTGCTCCCCGATCAGCCGCCCTCAGAGCCGGAACAGCCGCTCATTTTGAGTCTGGGTCCTACGCTTACGATGGCACTGCCAATGCTTCTTATGGCGCAGTTAGGCAGCAGGCTTATGGAAGGGACAGGCAGTAATTTTTACTATATGTCGGTGGTGATGACAGTCTGCAGTGCATTTTTAGCGCTTTTCTGGGGGCTGATGAATCATGGATACGGAAAGGCAACGCGGAAACGCAAGGCAAGAGAGCAGGAGCGCCAATATCGAGAATACCTAGACGGTATAGAAAAAGAACTTCTAATGTGGGAGAAGGATAACAGAGAGATGCTGGAGAAAAAATATCCGCCGCTAGCGCAAGTCTGGGGAGGAGGGGATGGCAGGGCAGCCGTATTATGGAACCGGTACTATCGTCAGAGCGACTTTCTGTTTCTGCGCATCGGAACGGGGCAGATGCCCTTTCAGGTCAAAGTAAAGCTGTCCGGTCCAAATAAAAGAATCGTGCAGGAAAAGCTGGTGAAAAAGGCACAGGAACTGGCGGAGCGGTTTGCAGTTTTAAAACATGCCCCGGCGGTGATAGATTTATACGAAAATCGTCAAATTGCAATCATGGGCAATTTATACAGTGAAGAGGTGAGGACCGTCCTTTTGCAGCTGCTTATTCAAATTGCAGCCTGTCATTGTTATACGGAGGTAAAAATAGTCTGCTTTTATCACAAAGAAAGAATCGTAGATCAGGAAACAGCAGCCTGTATCAAATGGATGTCCCACAGCTGGTCCGCCGATAAAAAGGTGCGGTTTCTTGCAGGGGATGATAAGGAAGCATCCCGAATTCTTCCCGTTTTGACTAAAGAACTGGCAAAGGGAAGGCAGGATAGGGAGAAGGGAGTGCAGATTCCCTGGTATATTGTGGCGGTTTTGAATAATGATCTGATTCAGGGGGAGATTTTATATCAGTATCTCACGGACCCGCTGGAGGGATGTCCCGTAAGTACCATATTTGCAGGAATGGAAGCAGAAGAACTGCCTAAAAGCTGCAGGTATTTCATCAGCCCAAAAGGAGATGAGGGGGAAATCCTAAATTTAGGAAAAGATCAAATCAGCAGGCAGAAAATCAACCTAGAAGGCTGCAGCAGTGTGAAAGCCCAGGCATATGTACGCAGGACGGCGGGATTCAGAGTCCGGGAGGATGCCGTCTGTACACAGCTGCCTGAGCAGGTGGGTTTCCTGCAGCTTTACGGATGCACCAGAGTCGAGGGACTTGAGAGCGGAAGAAGATGGAGCCTTTCAAGAACCGAGGAAAGATTGAAAGTTCCCATAGGGCAGAGGGCAGGCGGAAATGTAGTAAACCTTGATGTACACGAGAAATTCCACGGTCCCCATGGACTGATTGCCGGAACCACGGGCTCTGGCAAGAGTGAACTTTTACAGACTTATCTGCTGTCTATTGCAGTATCGTTTAGCCCTGCGGATATCAATTTCTTTATGATTGATTATAAGGGCGGTGGAACAGGCAACTTGTTAAAACATCTTCCGCACTGTGCGGGTGTCATATCTAATTTATCAGGAAAACAAATCAAAAGAGCCATGTCGGCGATAACAAGCGAAAACAAACGAAGACAGATCCTGCTTGGAAATTATCAGGTAAATCATATCGATGCCTATGCAAAGCTCTATAGGGAAGGAAAGACCAAAAAGCCCATGCCCCACTTGATTCTGGTGGTGGATGAGTTTGCGGAGCTTAAAAAGGAAGAACCGGAGTTCATGCAGGAAATCATATCTTTAGCGCAGGTGGGACGCAGCCTTGGGGTGCACTTGATTCTGGCTACGCAAAAACCAGCGGGGACGGTGGATGACAAGATATGGAGCAATGCCAGATTTCGTCTGTGCTTAAGGGTACAGGACCGTCAGGACAGCATGGATATGCTTCACAACGGCGATGCGGCGCTTCTCACCAGCCCGGGACAATGCTACCTGCAGATTGGCAACCATGAATATTACGAATTATTTCAGACAGCTTACTGCGGTGGAAGTTATGTAGAAGAGGGAGAGGAGAAAACAAGGGCGGCGCTTTTGCAAAACACAGGTGAAAAGAGAAAGATGCCGAAGAAGCGTGTTTCAGAGACAGGACCAAGTCAAATACAAAGATTGGTAGATTATATCAGCCAGACGGCAAAGCAGCTTTCTTATCAGCCAGCACAGATGTTATGGCTGCCAGAGTTGCCGGGGAGAATCCTGCTTTCAGAATTGAAGGATGAAAAGGCAGGGGTTAGGGAGGAAGGACCGGTGCTTATCCTTGGACGATGTGATGATCCTGAGAACCAGTGCCAGTTTACGCTTTTTCATCAGCCTGCTGTGCAGGGACATATGGCAGTTTTTGGTGGTCCCGCTACGGGGAAGAGTACATTGCTGGTAACTCTTATGTGGCAGCTTTGTGCTTACTTTACGCCGGAAGAGGTACAGATTGCGGCAGTGGATATGGGACAGGAAAACTTCGGATGCTTTCTGGAGATGCCCAATTGCCTGGGGGTAGTAACGAAAAAGGAGGATAAGGATATTTTCTGTCATCACTTGGAAGTACTCTTTGAAAATAGAAAAAAGCTCCTTTCAGGAAAGGGTTACAGACAATACAACAAGTCGGAGAAAGAGCCGCTTCCATATGTATTTCTTGTCATAGATAACTTTGGCAGTATGAAAAAGTTCTTGGATGAAGAACAACAGGAGTTTTTAATTAAGCTGGCGTCAGAAGGACTTAACCTTGGCATTTACCTGATTCTTTCGGCATCCGGTGTAGGAGAAGTGGGAGGAAAGCTATATGAAAAAATAAAGACGCCGTTGGCGATGGAGGTGAGCGACCGCTTTTTGTATGGAGATATTTTTCGCCAGTACTATATTCCGGTGTTGCCTAAGGAAAATCAAAAGGGACGGGGATTGTGCAAGGCGGAAGATAGGATTTTGGAATTTCAGGCGGCACTTGCCTTAGGAGAGCAGGAGGAACATGCGCACTTTGAGAAAATTGAGGAGGAAGGAAGACGAAAAGCGTATGCTGCGCAAAGACAGGGAATGTCATTGCCTCTTAAATTTGAAATGATACCGCAGGAAACAGACTATTGGACCGCTGCGAAACGTTTCGATTGGAGCAGGGGGAAGATTCCTTTAGGATATTGCCTTTCGACGGGGGAATTGTGTGCAGTTTCGCCAAAAGAAACAGTCTGCTTTCTGGTGTCAGGAGTGGAAAGAACAGGGAGAAGCACGCTGCTTCGCTGTCTGATTGAGGGGGCTTTGTACCAGCAATATCAGACGGTGGTGTTGGATACGGGCGGACGGCTGCTGGATTCTAAGGAAAGGAAAAAGGTTATTTATCTTTCAGAAGCAGAAGAGATGGAGCAATTGAGACAGGAGATAGAAAGCCGGAAAAAGGAAAATGGAATAACCTGTATTTTCATCAGCGATATGGGGAGTTTTAGCGCCTTTGTCTATCGGTCTGGAGAAGAGAGGGAGAAAAGAAGCCTGTTCTGGGAAAAAGCGGCTATGGGGAGAATCAGCGGCGTATTCCTTGCGGCTATCTATCATCCGGGAAGAGATTATGAGGCGGCTGGAAGTGTGTTTTTTAAGGAATTTACTGCATGGCAGCAGGGGATTCATTTGGGCGGCAACGCAGCGGCGCAAAGAGCGCTCAACTTTGATGATTTAAGCTACACCCAGCAGAATCAACATGAAAAGGCGGGAATCGGATATTTTAAGGCGGGAGTGGAGGCGGCATGCCGCAGACTGTTACTGCCTGACTATGACAGGAAGAAGGGATAAAAGATGATATTGGTGGATCTGCAGGCGCCTGTTTTTGACAGGATTTACGATTTTGAACTGGACGAACAGCTTAAGGCAGAGGAATTATTAAAAGATATTCTTATACTGATTGGCGAAGAAGAAACGTGCAGGCAGAGCAAAGAAGTGGGAATGGCGCTTTATGCAGCCAGGCAGGAGCGGATTCTGGATCCGCACAGAACGCTGCAGCAACAGGGTGTGCGGGATGGGGACAGGTTGATTTTAATTTAGGAGGGAACCATGGAGTGGAAGATACAGTTAAAGACAAGGGGGCTGAATCAGTGGATGTTGGAAGCAGAGCAGAGCCTTACCGAGGTGAGGGATCTTTTGGATATACTGGAAACGCAGGAGGCACAGCTTGGAAACGTATGGAAAAGCAGCGCTATGGAGTTGTGGGAAAATGAGTTTCATCTACTGCTTATAAAGGTAAGACGACGGCTTAAGGAAATGCAAAAGCTGATCCTGTGCCTTCATGAGGCAGCGCGCACACTGGCGCAGGCTGAAAAAGAGATGGAGAGTATCATAAATGGGATATAAGCGTTTGTAGAAAGGGCGGCAGAAAAGGAAGGAAAAGTAAAGTGGAACAAAAAGAACTCATTGTGACAACAGAGTTATTGCAACAAAAGGAAGAGGAATGGAAGAAGATCACAACACAGGCAGAACAGATTTTTTGTGAAACGGCAGATAGCGTAAAAGGGCTTAAGCAGGTATTCTGCGGAAAACCAGTCTCAGCGCTAAAAACAGATTTCCTTGCACAGAAAGAAAAGGGAAAAAAGGATTTTGAACGCTTATTGCGTCACTTGGAAAAACTCAAGGTCATTGCATTTGTATACGACAAGGTGGAAAGGGAAAATCGTGGTTTCATCAAAAGAAATTGAAATGCATTTTGCGGAGATTATGCATCTGGCGGAACAGATTGAAATGCTGGCAGGCACTTTAAAGTCGGCGGCAGAAGACGAGCTGATGCAGGTTATCTGTAAAAATAGAGCATGCTGGAACAGCATATGCGCAGATATTTTGATCGGAAAGGAGGTGAAAATCGGCGCCGGATTGCTTCATGAGGCGAACAAACTATATGAAATAGGGAAGCAGATGAAGCAGCAGGCAAAGAGAATGTATCAGGCGGAGCTTATGAACAACCAGCTTGCAGCAACAAGAGTTTATTCACAGCAATCATGAAAATGGTTAGGAAAGGAGCATACTTATGTCATTTTTCAGAGTAACATCATCGGAATTAAGAAGAAAAGCATCAAGGATTTCTGAGCTTAACAGTCAGTTCAGATCAAAAGCAAATGAGCTGGGTGAGCAGGAGAATACCCTCTGCAATATGTGGGAGGGGCAGGCGAAGGATGCCTTTCATCAGGCTTTTTTGCGAGACAGGCAGCAGATGGAGATCTTTCACCAGTTGATTGGACAGTATGTACAGACGCTTTTAGAGATTGCGTCCAGATATGAGCGGGCTGAAGAACGAAACAGAGAAATTGCAGCATCCAGAAATTATTAAAGGAGGAAGAAATAATGGAAGGTATTTTAAGAGTAACCCCCGAAAAACTTATTCAGACATCGGGAGAATTTGCCACAACAGGAAATCAGATGAAGAATCTTACCAGTGAGATGATCTCCCAGATTCAGGGAATGAAAGGCATCTGGCAGGGGGAGGCAGCGGATACTTACGGATCGAAATTTAATTCTCTGCAGACGGATATGGACAAGCTTTATCGGATGGTACAGGAGCATGTGAAGGATCTGCAGGAAATGGCAAGTCAATACCAGATAGCGGAGACGGGTAATGCGGAGCAGGGAAGCGGATTAAACATTCATGTCGTTGTGTAGGAGGCTGGGGATTTATGTGCTGGCGGTAATGCTGATTGTGTCGATCAGCAGCTTTTATCTGTGCCGGAAAGGAGAAGAAAGTAAAATGGTGGCATATATGGAACATAAATATGGAGAATCCTTTTCCGTGATGGAATCCTATGCAGGACAATTGGGCAGAGATTACACGATGTTCAGAGTGCGGAGTAATGATAGAAATCAAGAAGGAATACTTGTGCGTGCCTTTGGAACAGAAAAGATTTCCTATCAGGATAACTATCTGGCTTATCTTCTGAAGGAGGAGATAGAGCAGCAGCTTACAAGAATCGCCGGACAGTCATTTGGAGAATGTAAGGTGTTTTACAGAATACCAGAATTGGTATTCCCGGAAGATTTTCCCGCCCATATGGAAGTGGATGCTTTTTTGAGGCATCCGCTGTCCAGGGTGAGAGTGTATGTCTATGTCAGGAATTTTTTATGCCTGCAAGATATAAAGGAAAAGGCTGATGACTTCTTTTTGCAGACGCAGAACAGAGGGTATATCGTTGGAGGTGTCATCAGCTGCCCCTTGGATGGAGAGATGTATGAGATGATTACGGAAGATAATTATAAAGGCGATATTTATCAAGGATATCGGAGCGCTGTGGAGGCGGTTTTTTCCATGGATGAAAGAGGGAAGCTGATGTATTTGGAGTGGAAGGGAGAAACGGGGTATGAGTGAAAGGCTTTCAGAGGCGGAAATCAGCATGGTATTAGATACATTTATGTATCTGGATTATAAAGAAGCCAGAGAAGGAACTTCCTTAAGTACAATTTTAAAAGATTTACAAACCCATCCTGATTATGGGGGAGGCGGTGTCCATTACGAAGAATATACCGTGCTTAGGCAGGCAGCCGAGAGGGAAGAAGTGGGAAATCTTATCATTACCTGCCAGAGTGTCAATATGGGCTATGATTCAGGAACGAGCGCATGCACATTCATGACACCTGATGGGGAATGTGTTTTTGTAGTATATCGGGGCACAGGCGATGGGGAGTGGCCGGATAATGGAATCGGTATGACCAGTGCAGCTACCATACAGCAGAAAAGAGCCCTTTCGTATTTTGAGCAGGTAGTGGAAACATTGGAGATTAAGGATGACCAGAGACTGATTGTGACGGGACATTCCAAAGGAGGAAACAAGGCGCAGTTTGTAACCATGGAAACAAAGTATATAAGACTTCTTGACGCATGCTATTCCGTGGATGGACAGGGATTTTCGGAACAGGCGATAGAGGGATGGAAAGATAGATATGGGGCAAGTGGGTATCGAGGCAGAACAGCTAAATTATATGGTATTCATGGAGAAAATGACTATGTCAGCGTGCTCGGTAATCCGATTATTCCGAAGGGGCAGATTCGATATGTTGCAACTCCGGTGGAAAAAAGCAATTTTGCCGGATACCACGATATCAAATACATGTTTGCATCTCTTGTCTATGACGAAAAGACGGGAAACTACAGGACTGTTTTTAATGGCAGAAAAAACAATGATACGGCAAAGCAGGGAGAGCTTGGAGAATATGCTGCGTTACTCTCCGGCTGTGTGATGGAACTTCCACCTCAAAAACGCGATGGCTGTGCTGCAGTCATTATGCAGTTAATGGAAATTTCTGGTGGACAAATGTGGGGCATCAACGGAGAACAGTTGAAACTTGCAGATTTGAGGGATTTTACACTTCAGGGAATTCCGGTCATTTCAAGGAGTCTATTTAAGGAAAATGAGGGGAAAGCGCTTCTTGACGCTTTTAAAGATGGAAATATACAACTAGGAAAAATTTCCTCTGATGTGATATTACAGGTAAATGACCAGTGTCTTTTGAGCCAGGCAGAAGAACTGAAGCAGACAGCGCGGCGCATATATACGCTTGTGGATGAACTTAGGGGAGCAGCAAGCAGGGTTCCTGTATATATGAAGGATGGAAACGGTTTCTGTCAAAGACTGAATCGGTCGTCAAAGGAGGTGGAAGGCTGGCAAAAAAAACTGCGAAGGGCAGCCGAACTACAGGAAAGGATTGCTATTTCTTACCAAAAGTGGGATGACAAGGGGTTTTAGAGTGAATTGCGCCTATCATTTGACCTGTAAATAGCATAAGAATGACTCTTAAAGCATGGTATCTGTTTTTTTTACAAAGCGGTTGAATCTGTACCCGAAATGAATTGACATTTAAATTAAAAAATGATAATTTATTTAATAGAGGAAAATACCGTTTGGATGAGGAGGCATTATGCATAAACAGCAGATATTAATTGTTGATGATGAAGAGATAAACCGCGTCATATTAAAGGGTTTGTTTCAGGATGAGTATCAAATTATTGAAGCGGGAAATGGACAGGAAGCGATTGCCAGGATTGAGGAAAATCAGAATATTGTACTTATCCTGCTGGACATTGTTATGCCTATCATGAATGGCTTCGGTGTGCTCGAATATATGAAAGGGCATGATCTGCTGGAAAAGATTCCGGTCATTCTGATTACTGGTGAGACTGTTATAGACAGTGACGATCAGGCATATGCATATGGCGTTGCAGACGTAATGCATAAGCCATTCTATCCTCATATCGTGAAGCGGCGAGGAAAGAATATCATTGAACTATATCAAAATAAGCATTACATGCAGGAACGTCTGAAAGAACAGGAAGAGGCAATAAGAGCGCAGGAGAAGAAAATTCGCGAAAGTAACGAGTTCATGATCGATGCATTAAGTTCGGTGGTTGAATTCAGAAGTCTCGAGACGGGAGAACATATCAGACGTATTAAGTTTTTTACAAGAATCCTGCTGAAATATCTTATGAAGTATTTTCCGAAATACGGTTTGACACCGGTACAGGTTGACGAGATCGCAAGGGCGGCGGCTCTGCATGATATTGGAAAGATTGGTATTCCAGATGCGATTCTATTAAAGCCGGCACGCCTTACACCGGAAGAATTTGAAGTAATGAAGACACATACGACGATCGGATGCGATGTTCTGGAAAGATTCCGTGAGAAACAGACGGAAGAATTTTATAAATATTGCTATGAGATCTGCCGATACCATCATGAGAGATGGGATGGAAACGGATATCCAGATCATCTCGTTGGGGATGAAATCCCGATTAGTGCACACATTGTTGCTATTGCGGATGTTTATGACGCACTGGTAAGTCCCAGAGTATACAAGAGTATCTACGCCAACAATATAGCATATGATATGATAATGAAGGGCGAATGTGGGCAGTTTTCACCTGATGTACTAGAATGTTTCGCGCTTGCCAAGGAAGATTTCTTCAATGTTGTGGAAGTAATTAAAATGTTTGATTTTTCGTCATGAAACAGATAGCAGGCAGCAAAATTTTTTTGCTGCCCTATTTTGTGTCTTATGGGAGGAGCAGGATGGAACAGAAGGAAAATAGTATAAATGCTGATACATTTCCCCTTGAAATATTTCCTGTAGATAATGCACTGGAAATGATTTTGATGTTTGATCAGACAGGGAAAATTTCTTATGTAAATGAAATAGTCAGGCAAAAACTTGAATATGATGAAAAGGATTTGTGTGGAAGGCATATCAGCGCCGTATTCCCAAACACTTTTCAGGCGTTAGAGGATGATTTTGGAATCAAGCATTTTGAATTGGACACTGTACAGAATCTGGTGGCATACCGGAAGAACTTAACCTGTTTTCCGGTAGAGGCAAAAATTAGAAAGAGTGATATCTGTCCGGATATGTTTGTATGCATGGCTGTGGATATACTGGAGAGGGAATTTCTAGGAAGGGAAATAGAGAGAATCAAGCAGGAATCACAGGAGGCAATGAAGATTAAGTCTGAATTCGTTGCAAATGTGACGCATGAACTTAGGACGCCGGTAAACGGAGTGCTGGGAAATGTCAGGGAAATGCTCGACTGGGACTTGGATGAAAAGACGGAAAAATCACTGAGGCTGATTCAGCGCTGTTGTGATGACATGAACAAGATTATCAATAACATTCTGGATTTTTCAAAGCTGGAGGCTGGAAAATTCAATTTAGAGCCACGCAAATTTCATTTCAGGAATATGCTGGAGTATGTAAAAGCAAATCACATAAACAAGATCACGGAAAAGGGTCTGGATTTCTTTATGACGGTATCGCCGCAGATACCAGAATACATTATCAGTGATGAACTCCGGATTGTGCAGATTCTGAATAATCTGTTGTCTAATGCCCAGAAGTTTACTTCTTGGGGAAAGATCACGGTGGAAGTATTTAGGACTGCGCAGGTGAATGACAGGATAGAGCTGTTTTTTATCGTATCGGATACAGGGATAGGAATTGATGCAGGAGATAAAAATAAATTGTTCCAGAGTTTTTCCCAGGTAGATGCATCAATTTCCAGAAAATATGGAGGAACGGGTCTGGGGCTCAACATTTGTAAGCAGCTTGTGGAATTGATGGGCGGCAGAATCGATGTGGAGAGTGAAAAGAATAGAGGAAGTAATTTTTCCTTTTCTATATGGGCGGAGGTCTGTGAAGGAGAAGAAGATGTCCTTAAGAGACCTGATGATATAAAAAATCCGTTAATGTTTACATCGCCTGATGCTGCTTTAAGCGGGGAGAGCGGAGGCAGCTTGGAAAATGTAAGAAAGTACGGGACACATGACAATCAGGAGAATCTGAAGAAGAATCTTTCAAAACTGATTTTATGTGTGGAAATGGAAAACTGGGAAAAAGCAGAAATGTTCATGGAAACCATAAGGCAGCTCACGGAGGAGGCGCCGTGGGAAGTGAAGCGTATAGCGCTGAGGCTGAAAATGGCGATTCAGAAGGAAAATTATGAAAAGGTAACTGCTGAGTTTGAATCACTGAATCGTTTCTTATGATTGAAAAGGGAGATGTGTATGAGTTATAAAGATACAGACGCTGTAAAAGCAAGGATCCTTATTGTAGATGACGTAGAAATGAACAGGGTTATTCTGGAAGAGATTATTAAGAATATGGGGGGCTATCCTCTTTTGGCAGAAAGCGGTGAGCAGGCGCTTGAAATCATGAAGGAAGGGCCACCTCAGTTGGTTCTTACGGATATTTCTATGCCGGGAATGGATGGATATGAGTTATGCAGGATACTGAAGAAGAATGAAGAGACGAGCAGTATTCCGGTGGTGTTTATATCGGCATTTGATGATCCCATGGATATCATAGAGGGATTTTCGTTGGGGGGCGAGGATTATATTACCAAACCGTTTATTCCTGAAGTGGTGGAGGCGAGGGTAGGCGTTCACTTAAGGCTCCATGAGGCAAAGAGAGAACTTATGGAGACCAACAGAAAACTTCAAATTTCTGTCAGTGAGCAGCTCAAGCAGATTGAATCGGAGAAAAAGAACATTCTGTATGCGATGGCGAATATTGCAGCTCAAAATTCAGACTATGACAGAAAATATATGGACCGGCTGGGGCATAATTGTATGGTTCTCGCACAGGGGATGCAGCTTTCGCCGTTGTTTGAAGCACAGATTTCGGATTCTTATATTGATACGATAGAGCTGGCAGCGCCGCTTTGTGATATAGGAAATATTGGTATTCCAAAAGAAATCCTGCAAAAAAAAGTGGAGCTGACAGGTGAGGAAGAGGCGATTATTGAGAATCATACAAATATTGGAGCAGACTTGCTTCGAGATTTGCATGTCAACAGTGATTATAATGAGTTTATAAGTACTTCTGTGGATATTGCAAGATATCATCATGAAAATTGGGACGGAAGCGGTTATCCGGAAGGATTGTCAGGGGAGAAGATTCCTCTTGGCGCGCAGATTGTTTCTGTCATGGCACGATACTGTATGCTGACAGGAAGGGAAGATTATTCCAGGGAAGAGGCGCTTGAAATCATGAAAGAAGAAGCCGGTAAAAAATACAATTCGGATATTTTTAATATATGTTGTAAAATATCACGCCAATTTTGTTAAGCGTAAAATTTCATTAATTGTAACGGGAGGAAGGAAAGTTGATTACAGATGAAGAGTTTATACGAATCTCAACGTTTGTGAAACAGCGTTATGGCATTGATTTAAGTCAAAAAAAGGTAATTGTAAATGGCAGACTGGAAAATTACCTGAAAAGAAAGGGACTAAAAAATTTTCACGAGTTCATGGATGCGGTTGAAAATGACAAGAGCGGAAATGAAGAAAGAATGCTGGTTAATTATCTGACCACCAATCATACATATTTCATGAGGGAATTTGAACATTTTGATTTTTTTAAAGGAGAAGTGCTTCCTTGGCTTAAAACAAAAGAAAGCAGAAATAAAGATTTGCGTATATGGTGCGGCGCTGCTTCTACGGGGGAAGAACCATATATGATTGCCATGGTGCTGGCAGATTTTTTTGGTCTGGAGCGGGAACAGTGGGATACGAAGGTGCTTGCAACAGACATTTCCACCAAGGTACTGCAGCAGGCGATGCGGGGAACCTATACGGCAGAACAGCTAAAAAATATACCTGAACAGTGGAAAAGGCATTTTTTCAAATCAATCAATGGGGGTATGCAGTACGAGGCAAAGGAGGAATTAAAAAGAGAGGTTATCTTCCGGCAGTTTAATTTAATGGATCCATTTCCCTTTAAAAGAAAAATGCATACTATATTTTTGCGCAATGTTATGATATATTTTGATGAGAAGACCAAACAGGAGCTGGTACAGAAAGTGTATGACGCTTTAGAGCCGGGGGGATATTTGTTCATTGGAACAACTGAAACTCTAGATCGGAGCAATACGCCTTTCCAGATTATCCAGCCTTCGATCTTTCGGAAAGGAGAGGGGAGGAGTTAAAGTATGATGCCAATCAAAGTTCTGGTAGTGGAGGATTCAATCGTATTCAGAGAACTTCTGGTTCAAAATCTGAATAAAGACCCTGCCATACAGGTGGTGGGGACAGCAAAAGATCCTTTTGAGGCAAGGGATGCCATTCTTGCACATAAGCCGGATGTTATGACTTTGGATGTAGAGCTTCCCAGAATGAGTGGAATTGAGTTTCTGCGAAAACTGATGCCACAATATCCGCTTCCGGTGGTCGTAATCAGTTCTCTCAGTGAAAAAGTGTTTGATGCAATGAACGCGGGAGCAGTAGATTTTGTGGCAAAACCGGCGGTATCAAACCGTTCACAGCTGGAAGACTTTATCAGAAACGAGCTTCTGGTAAAGATTAAGATTGCATCTACTGCTAAAATCAGCAACATTAAAAAAGCAGTGATGAATCAGGAACAGCAGTATCTCAACGTTAAGGCGAACAATTTGATTGTTGCAATTGGAGCTTCCACAGGAGGCACAGAGGCGATTTTCGAAGTCGCAAAAGAATTTGGAACAGATATTCCGGGCGTTGTGGTAGTACAGCATATGCCACCAGGGTTTACAGCAATGTATGCAAAGAGGCTGAATGACCAGTGCCGGATTCAAGTAAAAGAGGCAGAGACCGGTGACAGAGTGCTGCCGGGGCGTATGCTGATTGCACCGGGAGGTGACAGGCATATGAGGCTTCTTAAGGTAAACGGAGTTTACCAAGTAGAATGTAAGGCAGGACCAAAGGTAAATGGTCATTGCCCGTCCGTGGATGTTCTGTTTGATTCTGTTGCCAAGTCCGCAGGTAAGAATGCGGTGGGAATCATATTGACCGGTATGGGAGGTGACGGTGCAAAGGGACTTCTGGAGATGAGGAAGGCAGGCGCTAGAACCATCGGGCAGGATGAGTCTACCTGCGTGGTATACGGAATGCCCAAAGTTGCATATGATCTTGGAGCAGTTCAGCATCAGGAAAAATTGTCTGATATTGCCAAAAAAGCATATGCAGTATTAAATAAAATGTAAAAAATACAGGAAAGGAGTAGGACATGGCTGAAGAATTTAGTACAGATGGCATGCTGGAT
>BLLW01000051.1 GCA_011959285.1 Lachnospiraceae bacterium
TGCCTGTAACATATCCTTCAGCCATTTCAAGGTAACGGGGTCCTTTCTTTAATGTTCCGTACATGGTACCAACCTGACTTCTAAGCCCCTTGCCTAAGTCTTCCAGACCTGCACCGATAGGAAGTCCGTCTTCTGAGAATGCACTCTGGGAACGCCCGTAAACAATCTGTAAGAATAATTCCCTCATAGCTGTGTTGATTGCATCGCATACAAGATCTGTATTCAATGCTTCCATAACTGTTAATCCGGGAAGGATTTCAGATGCCATAGCAGCGGAATGTGTCATTCCTGAGCATCCGATGGTCTCAACTAAAGCCTCCTGAATAATCCCCTCTTTGACATTGAGGGTCAGCTTACATGCGCCCTGCTGAGGTGCACACCAGCCCACACCGTGTGTCAATCCTGAAATGTCTTCTACTTTTTTAGCCTGAACCCATTTTGCTTCTTCTGGGATAGGAGCACAGCCATGATGAACACCCTGTGCAACTGTACACATTTCTTCAACTTCCTTTGAATAAATCATGTGAAAACTCCTTTCAATATGTAGATAATATATGTGAATATTTTGTCATAATCACAATTTATATTTTCGCATAGATTACGCAAAAAATCCAGTGCTTTTGATGATTTTTTACATTATCTGTTATACTTTCCTGCAATTTCCCCCTGCTTTTTATAAATGCTTTTTTCCGGAATGCATCCGCGCACCATGCTGGTGGGATAAATGTTGGAATTTCTGCCGATGACTGTTCCCGGATTTAAGACGCTGTTGCATCCTACTTCCACATAATCGCCCAGCATCGCCCCAAATTTTTTAAGTCCAGTCTCCATCTGCTCTTCCCCGTTTTTCACCACCACTAAAGTCTTATCACTTTTTACGTTTGATGTGATGGAGCCTGCCCCCATATGGGCTTTAAAGCCCAGAATGCTGTCCCCCACATAATTGTAGTGAGGAACCTGCACCTTATTAAACAATATGACATTTTTAAGTTCTGTAGAATTGCCTACCACAGCGCCCTTTCCCACGATGGCGTTTCCGCGGATGAACGCGCAATGCCTTACCTCCGCCTCCTCATCGATGATCACCGGACCGTTTATGAATGCAGTGGGCGCCACCTTTGCAGATACGGCAATCCATACGTTTTCTTTTACCTGTGTAAAGCGTTCCTTGGGAAGCGTCCTTCCCAGCTCTAAGATAAACGCACTGATTTTGGGAAGCAGCTCCCACGGGTATACCCCGCCCTCAAAAAGAGGCGCGGCTATGGTTTCCTCCAAATCGTATAAGTTTTTGATTGTAAACTGTTCCATCATTTTCCTCCATTCCAAAGCGTTTTGCTCAACCTTTGCCATCATTTTTATAGTTTCCGGCAGCTTTGCGGAACTGCTGGTTTAAAACCCATTGATTGTTCATTCCCTTTACGATATTCGTTCTTCTGGATACAAAATCATCCAACTTTTTCATATATTCTTCTTCTGTTATGGTTCCTTCTGCCACCATGGTAAGCCCCTTTTCCCAACTCGCCGTCAAGGCAGGGTCTAAAAGCGGACGGATTGAATTGTTTACCACTTCATAAATCATCTCACCCATCAAAGTCGGTGTTATAATCTGGGTCTTTTTGTTCAGCGCCAGATAATTAATGTTTATGAGTTTCTTTAAGATTTCAGCACGGGTTGCGGAGGTTCCAATGCCGCTTCCCTTAATCTGGGCACGCAGTTCCTCATCCTCAATGAATTGACCTGCATTTTCCATAGTCAGAATCATGGTTCCCGAATTATAGCGTTTGGGCGGGGAAGTCTCTCCTTCCTTAATCTGCATTTCGCGTACCGGAAGCATCATTCCTTTTTTCAGATGTGCGATTCCTTCTATAAATTTTTGGTCGACGCCTTCTTCAACATCCTCGTCTGTCTTTTTTTCCTTCTTTTTTCCAAATAAGGTATCTGCCACTTTCAAGTACCCTTCCTCTTCCAGCACTTTAAAGCTGGCAAAAAAGTGCTCTCCTCCAATCACCACATCCAGTGAAACCTTCCGATAGACAGCCGGAGGAAAAAAGATACTTAAAAATCTGCGCACAATCAATTCATAAACCTTTGCAGCTGTGGGATTGACGGAGTTTAAACCGGCAAGCCCCTGCCCTGTAGGAATAATGGCATAATGGTCTGTAATCTGCTTATCATTCACGTACCGGGTCTTTGCAATCGTCTTATAACTGCCGCTTTCCAGAATCTTTACTGCCGCTTCGCCGACATAACCATAATTGGTAAGTCCTTTAATGTTCTTGTATATCTCTTTGGCTACCGCCGTTGACAGCACCCTTGCATCTGTACGGGGATAGGTGGTCATCTTCTTTTCATACAACTCCTGCACAATTCGCAGGGTCTCATCAGGACTGATCTTAAAATACTTAGAGCAGTCATTCTGTAATTCCGCCAGATTATATAAAAGCGGTGGATTTTTGTTTTCTTTCTTTTTCTCGATGGATTCCACCGCCGCCTGTACATCTGACGGCGCCATAAGCGTATTGATCAGCGCCTGTGCATCCTTTTCTTCTTTAAAACCGTTTTCTTTGTATAGCAGCGGAGAATTGAAATACCTGCTGCTCTCCACCGCCTTCCATTCACACGCACATGCCTTGTCATTTACAATCACGTCTAAAAGCACACGATAAAAAGGAGTTTTCACGAACTCTCTGATTTCCCGTTCTCTGTTTACCACCATGCCAAGGACACAGGTCATGACCCTTCCCACACTGATGACTGCCTTGTCTGCTTTCAGATAAGATTTGACACAATTCCCATATTTTAGAGTCAGTACCCTGGAAAAGTTGATTCCCATCAGGTAATCTTCTTTTGCCCGCAGATATGCAGCAGATCCCAGATTATCATACTCTGACAGATCCTTTGCTTCTCTGATTCCCCGAAGGATTTCCTCCTGCGTCTGGGAATCGATCCAGACCCGCTTACGTTTTTTGCCTGTCACATGTGCCTGCTGTTCTACCAGACGGTAAATGTATTCCCCTTCCCGCCCGGAGTCCGTACACACATAAATAGTTTCCACATCTTCACGATTCAAAAGTCCGCTGACGATGCCGAACTGTTTCTTTACGTTTTCAATGACTTCATACTTAAATTCGGAAGGTATAAACGGAATAGTCTCAAGCGACCATCTTTTATATTTTTCATCATAAGCTTCCGGATAGCTCATGGTTACCAGATGCCCCACACACCACGTGATGACCGCTTCAGGAGACTCCATGTATCCGTCCCTGTTGCTCGCGTTAATCTGCAATGCCTTGGCAAATTCTCTGGCAACGCTTGGCTTTTCGGCTATATAAATACTTTTTCCCATTACATCTCATCCATACTGATCAATCTAAGGTTATGTTTTTCTTTGGCTTCCCGTTTCAGCTGTTCATCAAAGCTGCCCGCTGAAAACAAATAAATGTAATCTGCCCTGATCCTGGCTTTTTCTGCACAGAATAAAAGCCACTCGTAATCATCATAACGCATGACAGGATTTTCCCAATTACAGATACTTATGATTGTCTCCCCTGTGTCATTCTGGACGATGATATCGATATTTCCCAGCTTGCCGACCCACTCGCCGATTCGGTCTGCTCTTATCGGAAGCTTTTCCCACCTGTTCCACTTTTCCATATACTGCCGGCAGACCTTCTTGTAATATTCCGTCACATAGCTTCTGAAAAAAGATTCGATATATTTATTGTAAAATTCCCCTGGCGTCATTTGTTCCAGACTGCTTAGATGTGGATATAGATAAGTAAAATAAAAATGCACAAAATGGCTGCTGATTCTGTATATACCTTTTTGGGTATTTGCTTTTCCCTCCGTATCATAGGAAAAAACTTTTTCTACAAGTTCCAGCTCCATCAGATTTTTAATATAAACGCTTATTTTCGCCCTGGAAAATCCAGTATGCTGATACAAATCGTTCAGCTTGTGATTTCCTGCAGCTATAGATGCCAAAATTGTATTATATACACCGGTTTCGCGCAGCTCCTCTTTACCGATTCTTTGACCTTCTCCGTATAAAAATGCATCTTGGTTCAAAATACATCTACAGATATTTTCTTTTACACCCAATCTGTCATCAAAGCATTTCCAAAATCCCGGCACACCTCCCAGAACTGCAAACACTTCAACACTCTGCTCCATAGAAAAAGCTGGAAAGTAATCCCTCATCACTTCAAAATCAAGTTCTCTCACCTTAAGGAACCCGGATAGTCCATGTGCTGCTTCACCGATTCTGGCGACCATGTCATTCTCCACCCAGCCAATAGAAGAACTACACAATAGGAACATGACTGGTGTATCCTGCGGAACGCTGTATACAAAGTCCGCCAACTCTTTCATGAAGGTGCTGTCAGACTTGACGATATATTGAAATTCATCGATTACAACAACCGCTTTATCTGCCTGTGCCTGCCGGATTGCACGGAAAATCTCCGTAAATGCAGGATACTTTGCTGTTTTTATACCTTCTTTTCCAAGCTCGCCGCCCCACTGATACCGCTGTTCTCTCTCAGAAGCAGACCTTGCCCTATAATAAAAGCAGGATTTGTCCTTGACAAACTGACGCAAAAGAAATGTTTTACCTACATTTCTTTCTCCGTAGACCACCATGATCTGACTTCCGGCACGATCATAATATGTATTCAAATATTTTAGTTCCGATGTCCGCCCCAAAATCATTATGACTCTCCTGCCTGTCTATCATTCCTTACTTAATAAAAGCTGCTCAATATCTTCCTTGGGCATTGGTTTTCCCAGAAGATACCCCTGTATACATTCACAGCCGATTTCTTCAAGATAATCAAACTGCTCCATTGTCTCCACACCTTCCGCAATCGTCTCAAATCCTAATTTTTTCGCCATGACTATGATAGACTCCATGATTACCTTGGTGTTTTCATCTGTGATACTGGTATCTATAAAGCTTTTATCAATCTTCAGCGTGTCAATGGGAAGCCCCATTAGGTAGGAAAGAGAAGAATATCCCGTTCCAAAATCATCCAGCGAAATTCTGACACCGTAATCCCTTAAAATAGTCATCTTTTCAGTAATCTCTTTGAAATTTTCAATTAAAACACTTTCTGTAATCTCAAGTTCTAATTCCTCGGGATTCAAATCATACTTTCTGATGATGGCAAGTATATTATCCACAAATTCATTTTGCATATACTGAATCGCAGAAATATTCAGGGATAGGATAACGCTGCAGTCATATTTCTTTTTCCAGTCAGAAAAGGTCTTGATACTCTCCTCAATCACCCACATTCCCATGGGGACGATGGTTCCGTTCTTTTCTGCTATCGGAATAAACACTGACGGACTGATCATTTTTCCATCATTATCCCTCCACCTAATCAGCGCTTCCATTCCCCGCATTTTTTTATTATTGACATAATACTGGGGCTGAAAATTCATAGTAAAGTTTTGACTGAAAACTGCTTCCTTCAGCTTATTTTCTATATTGACGTTCAAAAGGAATTCTTTTAAAATAGGCGCATCAAAATACTGAATCGTATCTTTACCCAGTTTTTTTGCCTTAAACATAACGATTTCCGCACAGTTAATCAGTTCCAGTGTCGTCTTTGCCGCTTCCGGGTATTCTGCAACGCCTGCGCTTGCTGAAATCAAAATTTCCTGTCCTGTGCTCAAGGTGAATGGGGTTTTGACACGTTCATGTATGGCTTTATAAATATGCTGTAGACTTCTGTTGCCACTGGGATTATAAATTGCGACACAATAAATATCTGCATTAAAATGAGATACCAGAACATTTTCGCTCTGGAAACATGACAAAAATTGTCCAAATTGTTGTACCACTTCATCGCCCACAATCATTCCCAGACCATCATTAATCTTCCGAAAATCATCGATGTCAACAAACATGACTGCAACAATGACATTTTCTTCCTCTGCCTTACGGACATAGTCCGTCAAAAGCCTTACAAAATAGTTTCTATTGTAAAGTCCTGTAAGCACATCATAATATGCCATGTAAGTCAATTCTTCATTTTGACTCTTAAATTTGGATATATCCTTAAAACGGATGACCTTATCCGTTGCATCGCCCTCTTCATTGTATAAAATGGCGGATTCACATTCCACCCATGTTCTGCCGTCTTTAAGCTTGATGATTCCGCTGTCAGCGTTCAACTCTGTCTTTTCAAGAAATAAAAGATCCCGAAGCGGCAGCACATATTTATCTTCCACCTGGGAATACAACTTTGCTAAATCCTTCATATCTTTTATTTCCACTTCTGGAAAAAAGAACTCCCAGTTGGCAAGCGTCCTGACATCATTTTCAACAAAATTAACATACAAAAATGCATTGCTGGATGTATCACAGATTAACCGATACATCTTCTCATCATTTTTTAATCTTTGATTCATTGCACTCAGCAGATCTACCTGATAACGCAGTTCATCCATAAAACACCTGCTCCTTCTTTTGACTTCGTGCACGAGCAGCAATACCCGTGCACGATGCTGATAGTTTTCTTTTTCTTACTTTTTAGTAATATAGCCCTGTGCCTTCAAAAGTTCTGCGCAGAGTACTGCACCACCGGCGGCGCCGCGGACCGTATTGTGGGAAAGACCTACAAACTTCCAATCATATACACTGTCCTCACGAATCCGTCCCACACTGATTCCCATGCCATTTTCAAAATCAACATCCAATTTTACCTGAGGTCTGTTATCCTCTTCCATGTACTGGATAAACTGCTTCGGTGCGCTGGGGAGCTCAAGTTCCTGGGGGAGCCCCTTGAAGGAAACCAATTTTTCAATCAACTGTTCCTTAGTAGGTTTCTTCCTGAATTTTACAAATACCGCAGCGGTGTGTCCGTTCAATACAGGAACCCTGATACACTGACAGGTAATCACCGGTGAATCGGCAGGAACGATAACACCGTCTTTAATTTCCCCCCAGATTCTTAGTGGCTCTTTCTCACTCTTTTCTTCCTCGCCGCCGATATAGGGAATAATATTTTCAATCATTTCCGGCCAGTCCTTAAAGGTCTTGCCTGCCCCTGAAATTGCCTGATAAGTCGTTGCTACCACCTCATAAGGCTCAAATTCCTTCCATGCAGTAAGAACAGGGGCATAGCTTTGAATAGAACAATTGGGTTTTACAGCCACAAAACCTCTTGTCGTACCCAGTCTTTTCTTCTGAAAATCAATGACTTTCATATGTTCAGGATTGATTTCCGGCACCACCATAGGTACATCCGGTGTCCAGCGGTGTGCAGAATTATTAGAAACTACAGGCGTTTCCGTCTTTGCATATGCTTCTTCAATCTTTTTGATTTCTTCCTTGGTCATATCCACTGCGCTAAAAACAAAATCTACTTCGGATGCCACCTTTTCCACTTCATTTACATTCATGACCACGATATTTTTTACCGCTTCCGGCATAGGCGTTGTCATTTTCCATCTGCCGCCTACCGCTTCTTCATAGGTTTTTCCTGCTGACCGCTCGCTTGCTGCAATGGTGGTCACCTCAAACCATGGATGGTTCTCAAGCAGAGAGATAAATCTCTGCCCTACCATACCTGTTCCGCCTAAAATCCCTACTTTCATTTTGTCGCTCATTTTTTCCTCCATTCTGAAACGTTTTGCGTTGAGGAGACGAGCGAAATGTCAAATTTCACTCTGCCATCCTCCCCTCTTTACATTTCCTGTAATTTATTTTCCTTAATCCAGATATCCGCCAGAAAGTCTTTATTGATCCTTATGACCTCTTCCATCGCTTTTAGCCCCGGCGCGCCTATCGTCAGCCTCTTTTCCACACATGTTTTCAGACTGACTGCATCATAGATATCTGCCTCAAATACCGGACTAATGGATTTTAATTCGTCGAGACCAAGTGCATCGATACTGCTATTTTTTTCAATACAATAAAGCACCAGAGCGCCAATGATGCCATGGGCATCCCTGAACGGAACTCCTTTGTTCACCAGATAATCTGCTGCGTCTGTGGCATTGGTAAAGCCTTTCATTGCACTTTCTTCCATAATCTTATTGTTGAACTTCATCGTAGAGAGCATTCCATTAAAAAGCGCCAGACAATTCTTTACCGTCTCTATCGCGTCAAAAGTAACTTCCTTGTCCTCCTGCATATCTTTGTTATAGGCAAGAGGAAGACCCTTCATAGTGGTAAGAACAGACATAAGCGCCCCATAGACACGTCCCGTTTTTCCTCTCACCAGTTCTGCAATATCAGGATTTTTTTTCTGCGGCATAATGCTGCTTCCCGTTGAAAAGCTGTCATCAATCTCCACAAAACGGTATTCATTAGAGTTCCATATGATAATCTCCTCTGAAAATCTGCTCAAATGCATCATAATGGTAGAAAGTGCCGATAGAAATTCTATCACATAATCCCTGTCTGAAACAGAATCCATGCTGTTGAGTGTGGGACCTTCAAATCCCATAAGTGCCGATGTATAAGCCCGATCCAGCGAATAGGTAGTTCCCGCAAAAGCCCCTGCCCCTAAAGGACAGTAATTCATTCTTTTATATATATCCCCAAGACGCAGCACGTCTCTTTTAAACATTTCAAAATAGGCACCCATATGATGTGACAGCGTTGTGGGCTGTGCCTTTTGCAGATGGGTAAACCCAGGCATATAGGTGGTCAGATTCTGCTCCATGATCCTCATCAATGTTTCAAGCACATCCTTAAGCGCTTCTGTAACATGTAGTACTTCTGCCCTCACATAAAGTTTCATGTCAAGCGCCACCTGATCATTTCTGCTCCTGCCAGTATGCATCTTCTTCCCCGCATCGCCAATTCTCTCAATCAGATTTGCTTCTACAAAACTGTGGATATCTTCATATTCATCGGTAATGGAAAGGTTTCCGGTCTCCACGTCACTGCGTATGCCGGTAAGCCCCTTCACAATGGAATCTTTTTCCTCGCATGTAATAATCCCCTGCTTTTCCATCATGACAACATGGGCGATACTTCCCTCTATATCCTGTTCAAAGAGTTTTTTATCAAAGGTGATGGATGCATTAAATTCATAGACCATCCGATCCGTCTCTTTGGTAAAACGTCCTCCCCATAGCTGAGCCATACTATCATCCTCCAATATTAAATCTGAATTTGATACTATCACATTTTGTTCCTCATTTCAATCTTAACTTGCAAAAGGGAACCATAAATGTCGAATGCGCATAGTTTATATAATATAAGGATGGTACTTAAAAGGGAGGAACTATGAATCAGCCTATTCTTGCATGTGAAGACATTTGTTTCTCTTATCATAATTTAAACGGTGAAACAAATGCTTTATCTCATATATCGTTTCAGGTTGAAAAAGGTGAATTTCTGGCAATTGTAGGACCCAGCGGCTGTGGGAAGTCCACACTGCTCTCCATTATTGCCGGACTCCTTAAACCAGAGTCCGGCAATATTGTTTTAAATGACCCGGATCACGTACGAATCGGATATATGCTCCAGCAGGACCATTTGCTGGAATGGCGGACCATATGGAAAAATATACTTTTAGGCCCGGAAATCACCAAAACACTCAGTAATGAGAAAGAGACGCTTGCTTTAAAGCTGCTGTCTGATTATGGGCTGTCAAAATTTAAAGACAAAAAACCCGGGGAACTTTCCGGGGGAATGAAACAGCGTGCCGCGCTCATCAGAACTATGGTCATGGAACCGGGACTTCTTCTTTTAGATGAGCCTTTCAGTGCACTAGACTATCAGACCAGGCTCATGGTCTCAGCGGATATCGGGAATATCATCCGCGCTTCCGGAATTACCGCCATATTGATTACACACGATCTTTCGGAAGCAATCTCTCTCGCAGACAGGATACTTGTTCTAAAACGACGTCCCGCCACCATAAAAGAAGAGATTCCCGTTCATCTCACCTTAAAAGAAAATTCACCTCTTGCTGCAAGGAGCGCTCCTGAATTTCAGGAATTATTCACATTATTATGGAAGGAGATTTCTGATGAATACCACGAAGAAAACTGATCAAACTTCTCCGCATGCTGCAGTAAAAAGAGAATGCCTTTCCCCCCAGCAGCTTTATATTAAAAATCATCACAGACACCACCACATCGTCACTTTCCTGCGGCTGCTTGTCCTGCTTCTTTTTTTAATCATGTGGGAAGTTTCCGGCAGGTTCGGAATGATCGACACATTTTTTTTCAGCAGTCCTAGCATGGTCGCCTCCTTCTTCATCAAAATGATTATGGACGGCTCCTTTTTTACCCACACCGGAATTACGCTTCTAGAAACCTTGCTGAGTTTTTTGCTGATTACGGTTCTTTCTGTTATGATTGCCACTTTGCTGTGGTACTCTAAAACACTTTCAGAAATTTTAGAACCTTACCTTGTGGTGCTCAACAGCCTTCCAAAATCGGCTCTTGCACCGCTGTTTATCGTCTGGCTTGGCACAGGCATCAACACCATTATCGTAGCAGGCATTTCCGTTGCAATCTTCGGTTCGATCATCAGCCTCTATACTGACTTTAAGCACGTCGACTATGAAAAATTAAAACTCATTTACACCTTAGGCGGAAACCGCTTTGATGCCTTTCACAAAGTCGTCCTGCCCTCCTGCATTCCCATGATCCTAAGCAACATGAAAGTCAATATCGGTCTGGCTCTGGTGGGTGTCATTATCGGCGAATTTCTGGCGGCAAGACGCGGACTCGGCTACCTAATCATTTATGGTTCCCAGGTATTTCAGCTCAACATGGTCATCACTTCCATTATCATTCTATGCGTAATCGCCATGGGATTATACCAATGCATTCAGTGGATAGAACACCTTTATAAAAAAAGAGCCGGCTTATAAAAAGCCGGCTTAAAGCTACTGAGGGGACTTGAACCCCTGACCTGCTGATTACGAATCAGCTGCTCTACCAACTGAGCCACAGTAGCATCACAAGAGATATTATAACGTCACAGTTTACATTTTGCAAGAAGTTTTTTTGTGGTTTTGTTGATGGTCAGAGAACGCGCAAAAGAACGATAACTTGAACTACTCAACCCTCACCTGCCCGGCATAGTGGCGAACGGAACAAATCAACAGGTATGAACATCCAACTGCGGATAAGGAATCCTGATTCCCGCTTCATCCAGTGCATACTTAATCTGCTCTGTCAGCTCCCACTTGGTGGTCCAATAGTCAGGCTGGAGGGTCCAGCATCTTACGTTCAGATTTACGCTGCTTTCTCCCAAGGAATCCACAAAAACTCTAATTTCTTTTTCTTTGAGAACAGAAGAAATGCCTAAAATTGCCGCTTCTATGACTTCTCTTGCTTTTTGAATGTCTTCCTCATAGGCGATTCCTACAGGGATATCGATTCTGCGCTCGCTGCATTTGGTGTAATTGGTGATGGTGCCATTTGCAAGCGTTCCATTGGGCAGAACAATGACCTTATTTTCAGGCGTGATGATCTGTGTATAGAAAATATCCACCGCATCAACCGTACCCTCGTTTCCAAGCCCATCCTTGATGTAATCACCTGCCACAAAGGGCTTTAGGACTAAAAGCAGCACGCCTCCGGCAAAATTGCTTAAACTTCCTTGTATGGCAAGCCCCACTGCCACACTCGCCGAACCTAATATTGCAAGGATGCTGGCAGCATCTACCCCCATACTGGACGCAATCATAAGAATCAACACAAAATACAACCCAAACTTTACGAAAGAGTCTATAAAGTGCACAGCCCCTTCATCAATATGGCTTCTGGTCAGTGTTTTTTTCAAGATACGCCTTAAAAATCCAATCAGCTGTACGCCGATAAGGAATGCCAATGCTGCCAGAACAATCCTGAGCCCAAGGTGGAAAATCTGTTCCGGGAGCTGTTGTAAAAAGTTCTCGATTACTCCCGTATTTACTTCATTTTCAATCCCCTGTGTTCCCATGATAGATTCTCCTTACTTCTTTTTCTTCGTTTCAACAGGTTTCTTTAATTCCTCCTCTTCCTTGCGCAGCGCTTCCGCTCTCTTTAATTCTTCCTGCGCCTTCTTTAGTTCCTCTAAAGCTCTTTTTTCAGCCTCTCTAGCCCTTTCCATGGCTTCCTTGGCCTGTCTTTCTGCTTCTTTTGCTTCCTCCATTGCCCGTTCGGCTTCTTCCTTTGCCGCCTGAGCTTCCCTCTGTGCTTCTTCCGCTCTTGCCTCGGCTTCCAGCTTTGCCTTTTTCTTTTCTATCTGAAGCTTTTCCTTTTCGGTATAAGGCACATAAGCATAAATACTTGCTGATAAGGGAGCGCTGGTCATCTTGAAGGAAAATGCCCTTCCGTCGACTTCTTCTTCCTCTACATATTTTGCTCTTCCATTTACTCTTCCGAGTCCACCGTAGCACTTCGCATCTGTATTAAAAATTTCTTTGTATTTGCCTTCCAGCGGAACCCCAATGGTAAACTCCTGCTCTACATTTGCAAAGTTAACGACTACAATTAAAACATCCTCTTCTTTTTCGGCTTTCCTCATAAAAGAAACCATGCATTTTTCGGGAGAAATGCAGTTAATCCATTCAAACCCTTCTGGTTTGGTATCAAATGCATGAAGCGCCGGTTTTTCTTTATACAAGGCATTCAAATCTTTCATCAGCCGGTTGATTCCTTTATGGGAATCATGTTGCAAAAGCGCCCACTCTGTTTCCCTGGTTTCATCAAATTCACGGAATTCTGCAAGATCCTGCCCCATAAACAAAAGTTTCTTTCCAGGGTGGGTCATCATATACGTATATGTGATACGAAGATTTGCAAATTTATCTTCCAGAACTCCCGGCATCTTTCCAATCATGGTCGCTTTTCCATGAACCACTTCGTCATGAGAATATACCAGCATGAAGTTTTCACTGTAAGTATAAATCATACTGAATGTGAGTTCATCATGATGATGTGCTCTGAAATAAGGATCATTGCCAATATAGGACAGAAAATCATTCATAAATCCCATATTCCATTTAAGATCAAAGCCAAGCCCGTCATCCTCTACCGCGCCCGTGATTTTGGGCCATGCAGTGGATTCCTCCGCAATCATGAGTACACCCGGGTTCCGTTTTTTCATGATGGAATTTAAGTGTCTCAACATTTCAATTGCTTCAAGGTTTTCATGACCGCCATAAATGTTAGCAATCCATTCGCCATCATTTTTGCCGTAATCCAGATAGAGCATGGATGCCACTGCGTCCATACGTATACCATCAACATGGTACTTTTCAACCCAGTAAAGCGCATTGGCAATCAGATAATTGGAAACCTGAGGTCTTCCGTAATTATAAATCAATGTTCCCCAATGTGGGTGTGCGCCCTGTCTTGGATCTGCATGCTCGTACAGACATGTGCCGTCAAACTGCGCCAAACCGTAAGTATCTCTCGGAAAATGCGCCGGAACCCAGTCTAAAATCACACCAATTCCCGCTTGGTGAAGTGCATCCACAAAATACATAAAATCCTCAGCCGTTCCGTATCTTGCTGTAGGCGCGTAATATCCAATCACCTGATACCCCCATGATGCATCCAGGGGATGCTCCATAATCGGCATCAATTCCACATGGGTATATCCCATTTCCTTTATATATTTTATGATTTCAGGTGCAATATCCCTGTAATTTAAGTAGCCGTTGGTATCCCTGTCCTTCTTAAAAGAACCAAGATACAATTCATACACGCTGATGGGCGAATTTTTCTGCTGATACTTTTCTCTTTCCTTCATCCATTTAGCGTCTTTCCATTTATAAGAAATATCTCTAATGACGGAAGCCGTCTCAGGGCGGAGCTGCTGTCCGAAAGCGTAAGGATCTGCTTTTAAGTAAGTCAGACCGCCTCTTACCTTCAATTCAAATTTATAGCATTCGCCTGGCATGACGTCAGGTATGAACAACTCAAAAACACCGGCATCCTGATTTTTCTGCATCTGATGGATTCTGCCGTCCCAGTGATTGAAATCGCCCACCACGCTGACACGGATTGCATTGGGCGCCCACACCGCAAAAAAAGTCCCTTTAACACCGTCTATTTCCATAAAGTGCGCACCTAGCTTCTCATATATAGAATAATGGATTCCTGCATTAAATTTTTCAACATCGCTTTTTGTAAGACCTGTCTTATATCTGTAGGGATCTTTCGCATGAACAATGATTGCCTCTTCATACTGCACTTCATATTCATATTGCTCCGGAATCTTGCCTGGAAGCAGATATGCAAAATAACCAGATTCGTCCACCCGCTCCATCTCATAGGTCTTTTCATCATCTTTGATAATGATGCTGGCTTTGACAGCACCTGGCCAGAAGGTTTGGAAAAGAACATTCTTTCCCGTCACATGTGGTCCTAATATTTCCTGGGGACTATCCTCCTCTGAATAAATGATTCCTTCAATTCTCGGCCAGTTCATCAATTTATATAGTTTATTGTTCATTCCCTCTCCTCCATTATTCAGACTGCGGATTTCCTCCGCTATATATCTTTTATTTTAACAAAGATATCTATACAACACAAGCATCAAGTGTTACAATCATAACAGGATTAATTTATGATAAAGGATGTGAAAAAATGTTCGACAAAGCAAATCGTTCCACAGGATATGATTCTCTTGCCCCGGAAGATAAAGACATGCTGAACCGAATCGATGCCTATGCAGAGCAGGTTCTTGGAGATATCGACCCGCAGAAGACCCGTATCTCCTTTCAGCTGGACAAATTAAAACCCATTATGCAGGAAATCGCTGACGAAAGAGGTGTTTCGCTGGAAGATATCTTTATCCGGTATATGGATCTTGCCAGTGTCGTTTCTGCCAAACAGAATGCGGCGCTCAAAGAGGATCTGAATGATGCAGGATTGATGGATTTTACTGAATTTTAAAAAGTGTGCGTCAAACGCACACTTTTTTAATAAAGAAGATTTGTAAATCTATTTTACAACCCTAACACGGAATACACCATTAATCGCTTTTAATTTACTGATTATTTCATCATCAGCCGGTTTCTCGATATCCAGCATTGTATAAGCCACTTCGCCCTTAGATTTGTTCGTCATGTCTGTGATATTGATGCCCTCATCTCCAAAACATGCCGTAAACTTCGTAATCATATTTGCCTTATTCTTATGGAAGATCGCCACACGTCCTGCCTGTGTGCAGACGCCCATATCACAATTCGGATAGTTTACACTGTTTATGATATTGCCATTTTTCAGATAGTTCATCATTTCCTTGACTGCCATCTTTGCACAGTTATCTTCTGACTCTTCTGTGGAAGCGCCTAAATGGGGGATTACAATGCACCCCTCCTGTCCCGCCGTTGTTGCATTAGGGAAATCAGATACATATTTGCGTACCTTTCCTGCTTTGATGCCTTCCAGAACATCCTGCTCATTTACAAGCAGATCTCTTGCAAAATTGAGAAGAATGACGCCGTCTTTCATCTTCTGAATGGACTCTTTATTGATCATGCCCTTCGTAGAGTCCAAAAGCGGCACATGAATCGTGATAATATCACAATTTTCGTAAATATCCTCCACATTAAGCACATGCTTTACATCTCTGCTTAAATTCCACGCCGCATCTACAGAGACATAAGGATCATATCCATACACTTCCATCCCCATATGCTTTGCAACATTTGCGACCTTGACACCGATTGCTCCAAGCCCAATGATACCAAGCTTTTTGTCCTGAACCTCAGTGCCTGCAAAGCGTTTCTTTTCCTTTTCTGTTGCCTTTGCAATATTTTCATCTTCTTTTACAGATTCTACCCAGTTGATACCGCCTACAATGTCTCTGGATGCCAACAGCATGCCTGCAATCACCAATTCCTTGACGCCGTTTGCATTTGCACCGGGAGTATTGAATACAACGATTCCCTTCTCTGCACACTTATCCAGCGGGATGTTATTGACGCCAGCGCCAGCCCTTGCTACCGCCAAAAGTTCATCCGACAATTCCATGTCGTGCATGGCAGCGCTTCTAACCAAAATTCCCTGCGCCACATTTACATCTTCCGTCTTTTCAAACTCTTCTGTAAATTTATCAAGCCCCACTTTCGCTATGGGATTTAAGCAATAGTATTGAAACATTTTATTTTTCTCCTTTAACCGGCTCTCAACCATTCTTTTTTTCAAATTCCTTCATAAAAGCAACCAGCTTTTCCACGCCCTCAATGGGCATTGCATTATAAATACTTGCGCGCATGCCGCCTACCGATCTGTGTCCTTTTAAGTTTTCTAAGCCGGCTTCCTTTGCTTCTTTAACGAATTTAGCATCCAGTTCTTCGCTTCCTGTAACAAAAGGAACATTCATAAGGGATCTGTCTTCCCTTCTCACTGTGCCTGTAAACAGACTGCTCTGATCCAGAAAATCGTAAAGAATCTTTGCCTTTTTCTCGTTATATTCTTTGATTGCTGATAAGCCGCCCATCTTTTTCAGCCACTTAAATACCTTTCCACAGATATAGATGCCATATGCAGGAGGTGTATTGTAAAGGGAATCTGCATCTGCGTGTGTTTTATACTTCAGCATCGTAGGCGTTCCGGGAAGCGTATCCTCTGTAATCAGGTCTTCTCTAATAATGACGATTACAACGCCGGCAGGTCCTACATTCTTCTGTACGCCGCCATAAATAACACCATATTTTGATACGTCCACAGGTTCTGAAAGGAAACAGGATGAAACATCTGAAACCAACATATGCCCCTTTGTATTGGGCAGGGTCTTAAATTTGGTTCCATAAATTGTATTATTCTCACATATGTATACATAATCAGCATCTTCAGGGATGGGCAAATCTGAACAGTCGGGAATGTAAGAAAAGGTCTTATCTGCAGAAGATGCAACTTCTACTGCTTCGCCATATATTTTGGCTTCCTGATAAGCCTTTTTTGCCCACTGACCGGTCACGATATATGCCGCCTTACGGTTTTTCATCAAATTCATGGGAATCATTGCAAACTGCTGACTGGCGCCTCCTTGTAGAAACAAAACCTTATAATTATCAGGAATATTCATAAGATCACGCAAATCTGCTTCCGCTTCTTTGATAATGGTATCATACACTTTGGAGCGATGGCTCATCTCCATAACTGACATTCCTGACCCTTTATAGTCTAACATTTCATCTGCAGCTTCTTTCAATACTTCCTCAGGTAAAACTGCCGGACCTGCTGAAAAGTTATACACTCTGGACACTTTTATCTCCTCCTGTTTATGGGTTTCCCCTATTAATAGCAAAAAACATCTGCAACACATTTTAAACTCATTTTAACTGTTCGTCAACCAATTTTAATAAAACATCACGCAATGCGTCCCTATTTCCACCATCTCACAAAGCTTCATCACTTACTTCTTCGGCAAAAACAGTATAAGACTTACCATCACTTTCAAGGATGGTAAGTCCGCCAATAGTTCTTCCTTTTAAAACAATTTTACTCATTTTTTCTTTTCCAAATCCGTTGCATCAAACACTTCATTGATGGGAGCTCCCGCAGGAACCATGGGAAATACCTTATCATCCTCCGGAATCACGCACTCGATCAGTACAGGCTTTTTCATTTCAATTGCCTTTCTAAGCGCGTCTTTAACCTCATCCTTACGCGTTACGCGGATTGCCTCACAGCCAAGCCCCTTTGCCACCATACAGAAATCCACACCATCATCCAGCACGGTTTGGGAATATCTTTTCTCATAAAACAACGTCTGCCATTGCCTTACCATTCCAAGTACATGGTTGTTGATTACCACTTCTATAATGGGAATATTGTATCTGGAAGCTGTTGCCAGTTCATTCATATTCATGCGGAAGCATCCATCCCCGGCAATATTAATGCAGATTTTATCGGGGTTTCCCATTTTCGCGCCTATGCAGGCGCCAAGCCCATATCCCATGGTGCCAAGTCCCCCTGAGGATAAAAAGGTTCTCGGCTCTGTATATTTATAATACTGTGCCGCCCACATCTGATGCTGCCCTACATCTGTTACGATAACGGCTTCTCCCCTGGTGACTCTGTCTATTTCCTCCATAATATATGGACATGACAGAGCGCTCTCATCATAATTCAACGGATATTTTTCTTTTAGTTCTTTTATATGCGTGTTCCACTCTTTATGTTCCATTTGAGGCAGTTCCTGATTAATCAGCACAAGAATCTCCTTAAGGTCTCCCACAACAGATGCCTCTGTCTTAATATTTTTGTTGATTTCCGCCGCATCAATATCTATATGCAGAACCCTTGCTCTCGAGGCGAACATTGCCGCATTCCCTACCACCCGGTCTGAAAATCTTGCGCCTAATGCAACGAGAAGGTCGCATTCACTAACCCCCAGATTGGATGCCTTCGTTCCATGCATGCCAATCATGCCCGTATATCTCTCATGATGCCCGTCCATCACGCCCTTAGCCATCAATGTATCACATACTGGCGCATCCATCAACGCTGAAAGCCGCCTGATTTCCTCAGATGCACCGGAAATTACTGCACCGCCTCCTACATAGAGGAAAGGTCTTTTAGATTCTTTAATCAGGGACACCGCTTTTTGGATATCCTCCTGCGTATATTTACAGGAAGATTTCAGCGCACCCGGAGTTTGGGACTCATATTCAAAAGATACAGCAGTCACATCTTTGGTGATGTCCACCAAAACAGGTCCCGGACGCCCCTCCTTCGCAATTCTAAACGCTTTTCTGATGGTATCTGCAAGCTTTGTAATGTCCTTTACAATATAGCTGTGCTTGGTAATCGGCATAGTCACGCCAGCGATATCAACCTCCTGAAAGGAATCCTTGCCTAACAGCGGCAGGTTCACATTGCAGGTAATCGCCACTACCGGAACAGAATCCATGTAAGCGGTGGCAATGCCTGTAACCAGGTTCGTTGCACCCGGACCGCTGGTAGCAAGGCATACCCCCACCTTTCCTGTAGCGCGGGCATAACCATCCGCTGCATGTGCCGCACCTTGTTCGTGAGACGTTAATATATGATTGATTTCTTTACTGTGCTTATATAATGCATCATATACATTTAAAATCGTGCCTCCGGGATAGCCGAAAACGGTATCCACCCCCTGTTCCTTCAGACATTCCACTACAATTTCTGCACCTGTCAACTGCATTTATCCATTCCTCCCAATCTGTCATTATTTTCTGGGAATTTCCAGAATCGCGCCTCTATTTCCGCTGGTGACCATCTCCCTGTATCTGGCAAGATAGCCTGTGGTGACCTTCGGCTCCCTTGGCTGCCATTTATCTGCCCTTGCTGTCATCTCTTCTTCTGAAACCTTGATATCCAGTTTCATTGCAGGGATATCAATGCTGATGATATCTCCCTCTTCCACAAGCGCAATAGGACCGCCTACTGCCGCCTCCGGCGAGACGTGACCTATAGAAGCCCCCCGGGATGCACCTGAGAACCGTCCGTCCGTAATCAAAGCTACGCTTGACCCAAGCCCCATTCCGGCAATTGCCGAAGTGGGGTTCAGCATCTCACGCATGCCAGGACCGCCTTTCGGTCCTTCATAGCGGATCACAACCACATCCCCTGCCACAATCTTCCCGCCTTTGATTGCTTCAATCGCATCTTCTTCACAGTCAAACACCCTTGCCGGACCTTCATGCACCATCATTTCCGGCACCACTGCCGAGCGTTTCACAACGCTGCCGTCAGGGGCAAGATTTCCCTTCAACACAGCGAGACCACCCGTTGCAGAGTATGGACAGTCAAGCGGTCTGATGACCTCCGGATTTTTGTTGACCGCGTCCTTAATGTTCTCGCCTACCGTCTTTCCTGTCACGGTTATACATTCCGTATGCAAAAGACCTGCATCTGAAAGTTCTTTCATCACGGCGTAGACACCGCCCGCTTCGTTCAAATCCTCCATGTAAGTAGGTCCTGCCGGAGCAAGATGGCATAAATTGGGCGTTTTTTCGCTGATTTCATTGGCAAATGCAATATCAAAGTCAAACCCCACCTCGTGTGCGATTGCAGGAAGATGAAGCATAGAATTGGTGGAGCATCCCAGCGCCATATCCACCGTCAGCGCATTTAAGATGGCTTCTTTTGTCATAATATCTCTTGGTCTTATATCTCTTTGATACATTTCCATAACTGCCATTCCAGCATGCTTTGCCAACTTGATTCTCTCCGAATATACCGCCGGAATCGTTCCATTTCCTTTAAGCCCCATTCCAAGCGCTTCAGTCAGACAGTTCATGGAGTTTGCCGTATACATTCCCGAACAGGAACCGCAGGTTGGACAGACTTTCTCCTCAAATTCCCTTACTTCTTCTTCCGTCATGGTTCCTGCTGCATGGGATCCTACCGCCTCAAACATAGAGGAAAGGCTCCTCTTTTGTCCCTTTACACGTCCGGCAAGCATAGGTCCTCCTGAAACGAACACGGTAGGTACATTGATCCTTGCCGCTGCCATCAAAAGCCCCGGAACATTTTTGTCACAGTTGGGAACCATGACCAACGCATCAAACTGATGGGCAAGCGCCATACATTCGGTAGAATCTGCAATCAGATCCCTTGTAACCAACGAGTATTTCATACCGATATGCCCCATTGCAATTCCGTCGCACACGGCAATCGCCGGAAATACCACCGGCACGCCGCCTGCCTGAGCAACACCCATCTTAACGGCTTCCACAATTTTATCCAGATTCATATGCCCCGGCACAATTTCATTATAGGAGCTGACGATTCCCACCATGGGCTTTTTCATTTCCTCTTCTGTAAATCCAAGTGCATTGAACAAACTTCTGTGCGGCGCCTGTTGTATACCGCTTTTTACATGATCACTTCTCATTTTTTCCTCCATTTCGAAGCGCTATCGCTTTTTGTTATTTCTGTTTTATATAAAGAATATATTGATCGTTTTCATAAACTGACAGCATATTCTGCTTTATATACTCCCAGGGAATCGTATCATAATAATGATAAAATTCCCAGATCATCTCCTTAAAATCCGGGTCTGTCATCCTCTTATCCAAAAGAACTACATCCGCTCCTTCAATTTCCCGGTTTTCACAACGGATGCCATAAAGAAAGTAAAGCAGATATTCCTGATTACAATCGGTAACACAGAAATTGCTCCATTTGCTTAAATCTGTCTGTGATAAAGCCTCGGCTATGGCATGCTCATTCATACCATATTGCTCGTTGTAACCGGAAAATCCAATACATTTCACACAAAATACAATTGCCAGGACAAGCGGCAAAGCAGCAATCCCTTTTCTATGACGTTCATCACCCACTCTTTTACAGATTCCTTTAAACGCTATTTCCAGAAGAATGCCAATCAAAAACGCCAGCATCACGCCTCCGTACGTAAAGACTCTGTAATATGGACGTTTGCACTGAATCAGCAGACAAATCGGCACCATCACAATTTCCATAAGCAGCGTGAGATAAAAAAGCAGCTGTATATTTTCCTTCTTTCTGATCTGCTTTCCTATTTTATAAACCAGAAAAGCAATTCCTATTCCCCATAAAATCATGACACTCAGCGATTGAAAATACTGACCGGACAATGCCACAAAAAACTCCCAAAGTCTTGCCGCAAAACCTGCCCTTTCCTCACTTTGGATATAAGGGGTATCCAGCATATATTCCATTCCCCTGCTGATGGCTGCAAAAGGCGCTTTTAAAATAATCCTGATATGCTCCAGACCGTAATAAGCACCTGTCTCATCCTTTGTAAGGAGATTTGAACCGATTGCAAGCCAAATGGCAGCATACAGCAAAAATGTTCCCACCGCCGCCGTTACGGATGCGACAATCAATTTTAAGAGCTTCTTTCCGCTTTCCGCCTTTAAGAAAAAGCAGTTTTCACGCTTTCCCTCCTGTATTCCTCTGACCAGCAGGAAAAGTCCTCCCGCCATGCATAAGGGAACCACCCAGTACACATTACTGCTCACCGCATACAATCCAAGCACCAATGATGCTATGTAAAGAAAGTAAATCTTTTTGGCAGTCTTTTTTTCCTCACATATCCAAATCATGCAAAGCCAAGCTGTAAGAAAACAGGTAATGCCAAGGGTATATCCCCTGCCCTGCACAGCTAGCTGGTTTACTAGCTTCATAGATATATACAGAAGAACGGTTACGTGCGGAATCCATCCCTTTGTGTACCGCCTGGCAATCTTATATATAAGATACATATTTGCCAACGCGCATAGATAGGATATACCGCGCAGTCCAATATAAGCATTACCCAGGTAATTCAAAAATGCGGAAAGCACCGAATACCCCACATGATTGTTGGGAAGCGGCCAATGAATAGCGGCATACACAGGTCCTTTGCTGATGAACCAGTAATAAGTGTACAATTCATCATACCATGGGGTAAACGCGAACAATCGATAGACATAATAAACAGCCATCAAAAACATGAATATGAAAAATACAATGCCCTCCCATCTTTCCTGATTCTGCCCTCTAAAAATTATGCTTTTTTCCTTAATTGATTTCATCAGTTAACAAATCACCCATTTCTTTACATCCAACCTGCGTACACCCTTCGGACATAATATCGATGGTACGGTATCCCTTTTTCAGGACATTCTTTACTGCACGCTCGACTGCGTCCGCTTCCCTGTCAAGATCAAAGGAAAAGCGAAGCATCATGGCTGCCGAAAGAATCGTTGCAATAGGATTGGCAATCCCCTTTCCCGCAATATCCGGTGCAGAACCATGGCTTGGCTCATAGAGACCAAACTTAGTATCATTTAAGGATGCTGACGCAAGCATACCGATAGAACCCGTAACCATGCTTGCCTCATCCGATAAGATATCTCCAAACATATTCTCTGTCAGAATCACGTCAAACTGTCCAGGATTTTTTACAAGCTGCATCGCGCAGTTGTCTACCAGCATATGCTCCAAGGTAACCTCGGGGTAATCTGCAGCCACCTCTTCCACCACCTTACGCCATAGTCTGGAAGAATCCAGTACATTCGCCTTGTCCACGCTGGTCACTTTCTTCTTCCGCTTCATAGCAATCTCAAATCCTTTTATTGTAATTCTGCGAATTTCGTTTTCGTCATAGGTAAGAGTATCCACCGCTTTGCGGACACCGTTTTCTTCTGTGGTATGGCGTTCCCCAAAGTACAGTCCTCCCGTCAGTTCCCTCATAATCATCATGTCAAATCCTGCACTGCTGATTTCTTTTTTCAGTGGACAGGCATCCGCTAATTCATCATACAAGACAGCCGGTCTCAAATTTGCAAAAAGATTCAGTGCCTTGCGGATGGCAAGAAGTCCAGCCTCCGGTCTCAAATTAGGTGGAAGCTTATACCATGGAGACGTGGTGGTATCGCCGCCTATGGAACCCATCAAAACGGCATCTGCCGCTTTAGCCGCTGCAACGGCATCCTCCGTAAGAGGTACGCCATGCACATCTATAGAAGCGCCGCCCATCAAAATATTTGTGTATGTAATCTCGTGTCCGTAGACCGAAGCCACCTTGTCTAATATTTTTTTAGCTTCTGTCACGATTTCAGGTCCGATGCCATCCCCTTCAATACATGCAATATTCAATCTCATATTAATTCCCTTTTTCCTTTCCAATTTCTTTTATTCTGCCAAGAAATCCAGATAACTTTCCCATATGATAAAATAAGACGCATATTATGCGCCTTACTTCCAAATTCATGTTTATTCTGCATCTGCCTTCTCAACCTGCGAAATAGCAGATTTCTGCATAGGAATACGGCAATTCTTGTTATTTCCAAATTCTACGATTACTGTATCATCGGTGATATCTATAACAATTCCGTAAAATCCACTGCTGGTTAAGACACAGTCACCAACTTCAAGGGCGGACAACATGGCTGCCATTTTCTTTTGTTCCTTTTTCTGGGGACGAATCATGAAAAAATACATAAATCCAAAAATAAGCACCAGCCATAAAATCATCCCAATGCCAAGACCGCCTGTTGCCGCCTGTTCAGCACTGCCCGTCAATAAAATACCCATTCAAATTTCCTCCTGTTTTAACTTTGTAAATAAGCCTAACAAATATAATACACAATTAAGCGGTCAAAAACAAGTCATACCTGCAAGTTTTTGTTTTTTGTAGGTTGAAAATTCCCCCTTATCTAACGCATCCCGTATCTCTTCCATCATTGTATTGTAAAAATACAGATTGTGAAGCACGCAAAGACGCATCCCTAACATCTCCTTTGCTTTCAGCAAATGCCGGATATAAGCCCTGGAATACCTACGGCATGCAGGACACTTACATCCTTCTTCAATCGGTCTTTCATCCAATTCGTATTTCGCATTAAAGAGATTAATCTTGCCGTGATTGGTATATAAATGTCCATGACGCCCGTTTCTGCTTGGGTATACACAATCAAAGAAATCGATACCTCTCTCCACACCCTCCAATATATTCGCCGGCGTTCCTACTCCCATCAGATAAGTTGGCTTATCCACCGGAAGATGAGGAACAGTTTCTTCTATGATATGGTACATTTCCTCATGACTCTCACCCACAGCAAGACCACCTACGGCGTAACCATCAAGTTCCATTTCCGCAATCCGCTTGGCATGCTCTATTCTGATATCCGGATAAACCGCGCCCTGATTGATTGCAAATAAAAGCTGACTTTGATTAATCGTGTCCTCCAAAGCATTTAACCGCTGCATCTTTATTTTGCACCGCTCAAGCCATCTCGTCGTCCGTTCCACAGACGCCTGTACATATGACCGGTCCGCCTTACTGGGAGCACATTCATCAAACGCCATTGCTATCGTGGACGCCAGATTTGATTGAATCTGCATACTTTCCTCCGGACCCATGAAAATCTTGCGCCCGTCTATATGGGAATTGAAGTAAACTCCCTCTTCTTTAATCTTTCGAAGCCCTGAAAGAGAAAAAACCTGAAAGCCACCGGAATCCGTCAGGATTGGCTTGTCCCAAGACATGAATTTATGAAGCCCTCCCAGCTGCTTTACAATCTGGTCTCCTGGTCTTACGTGTAAATGATAGGTATTGGAAAGCTCCACCTGGGTATGAATCTGCTCTAAATCCTCCGTTGATACAGCGCCCTTAATTGCTGCCACAGTTCCCACATTCATAAAAACAGGTGTCTGTATCACGCCATGAACAGTTGTGAATTCCCCGCGTTTAGCCCTTCCTTCCTGTTTTAACAACCGATACATATTTTCCTCCAAAAATTTATAAATATTTGTCCCAAAATTCTTCCAGACATAGTTCCTCTTCCATAATAATCGCAGCAGCGTCTTTCCCCACATAGCGGAAATGCCATGGTTCAAACTCTATGCTGGTAATATGTTCCTTTCCCTTGGGATAACGAAGGACGAACCCATATTCGGCACAATGCTTTTCAAGCCATTTTCCAGCATCTGTATCAGCAAACCCCTCATCCAGTGTCACATAAGTGTCTGATACGATGTCTATCGCAAGTCCAATCTGATGCTCGCTAGCCCCTGGAACGGTTACTGCCTGAGAAGATATTTTATACGCTTCCATATATGACATTCCCTTGTTCATGTACGCTTTAATCTTACGATTGAACAAGACTTCCTGCCATGCTAAATCACGATATGGGGAACAAATTGCAAGATTAACACCATCCTCGCTTGCCGCATACATCATCGCAAGCAATTCCTCTATAATCCTTTCATCACATTTCATGGTTCCCTTAATGGTCTTGATTGGTCCAAGGGTAAACGTATAATTCTCCGGAATCGGATGCTGTTTGTTAATCAGCACCAGCTTCCAGTCATCTTCATCGAACGTAATATCTGGCATTTCATCTGCACCCGCCGGACGCTCTAAAGCTTCTTCATCTGCTGCATTTGTTTCCGCTTCGACTTCATCCGCCTGCTCATTTGTCTCATTTTCATCGATAATCTCATCCAGAAGATACTTGTCCGCGCCTTCCATACCATGAAGTTCCGCATCATCATATCCGTCAAGCACGTCATCATCATCCAATATTTCCAGTTCATCCATCTGAACTTGCCGTGCATCAGCCAGTGTAATATCAGAAGTCACTGCTGCGGTCACTGCCGTTTCATTCTCCCTTTCAGATACAAATCCGTTTTCTTCCTGAAAAACAGGATATGAAAAACTGTTGCCTACCATAAAACAACATAATATAAAAATTGTACAGGCAAACCGTTTGGT
>BLLW01000052.1 GCA_011959285.1 Lachnospiraceae bacterium
TTAAATCAGACGGTTGCCGCTTTGCAGAATGCGGAACATCCTTATAGAAGAAGGATAAATGCTGATTTCACAGGCAATGTAGAGGTATATACGAAGGGGCAATTGCTAAGTGGACAGAAGTTTGATCCAGTCAGCGTAGATGAGCAGTTATCTGTTTTTGTTTTAAGTTATGATTCTTTTCGTACCAATAAAAAGGAAGGAAGAAAAGCATATCAGGAAAACGGATATCTTGCTTCCTTTAAGGATTATAAAACAGAGCAGTCTTTGCTTTTGGCAGATACAGATGAAACTGCATTGATTCAGGTTATAAGGAAACTGAATCCTGTAATCATTGTTGATGAAAGTCATCATGCCACTTCAAAACTCAGTATCGAAATGCTGGAAAACTTTAACCCTTCATTCGTGCTTGATTTAACAGCTACGCCGAAAGAAGGGAGTAATATCATATCTTTTGTTGACGCAAAACAACTGAAAAAGGAAGAAATGATAAAACTTCCAGTGATTGTTTATAATCGAAGAACTCAGGATGACGTGTTCATCAGTGCAATCAGTCTGCGGCAGAAGTTAGAAAGCGAGTCCCAAAAAGAAGAAGCAATAACGGGGAGATATATCCGTCCCATCGTCCTATTTCAGGCTGAACCCAGAAATCAGCAGGATAGTACAACATATGAAAAGGTAAAGAAAGCATTGCTTGAAATTGGTATACCAGAAGAGCAGATTGCCATTAAGACAGCCGACAGGGATGACATAAAAAATCAGAATTTATTGTCTAAAGACTGTAAAATCAGATATATCATTACGGTAAACGCATTGAAGGAAGGGTGGGATTGTCCATTTGCGTATATTCTGGCAACAGTGGCAAACAGAAGTTCGATAATTGACGTAGAGCAGATATTGGGAAGAATACTGAGAATGCCAAGTGCAAAGGCAAATAAAAGCACGGTAATGAACCTGTCCTATGTAATTACCTCTTCTGCTAATTTTTTTGCAACATGTGAAAAGGTAGTTGATGGTTTAAACGCAGCAGGATTCAGTAGTAAAGATTATCGAGTGCCGGAAGAAGCAGAATATGATAATGAGATATTTGATACAAATAATAAAATGCAGATGCATATTGAGGACTACAGAGAAAGTGAAGAGTTTGAATCAGAGAAGGAAGAGATCATTGTTAATACAGATTTCCTAAAAGGACAACTTTGTGATATTTTGCTGGATAAATCAGGTGAAGGATTTTATCATTTGGAAGAGGTGGATACAAATACACTGCTGATGGTGCGGGAAGCAGAGATACAAAATGCTGCATATCTGGACGAACTTGATTATTGTGAATCTACAGCGTTTGAAGGCATTCCTGATGAGGTGATAACAAAGATGAAAACGTATTCTATGAAAAATGAATTTGCTGATGAAGCAAAGCAATTAAAAATACCACAATTTGTTGTGGAAACACGGCCCACCTTGTTTTCAAATCATGAGATCACTTTGCTGGAAAAGGAAAATTTGTATAAAGGATTTACACTAAAAGATAAAGATACCCAAATTGATTTCAATTCGATTGAGGTGGAAATGGCAAGGGTTGATGTGGAGGATTCATCAGACGGAGTTCCCAAAGCTTTTCAAATCAAAGGATATGACAATATTCATATGAAGGAATGGTTTGATGCACAGCCATCGGAGAAAAAACGCAGACTATGTAAAGATATGATATGCAAAAAAATCTCCAGAAATAATGCAATTAACGATTATGAATTAGACGAATATGTAGGTCGCATTATGGATAATATGACAGAGGATCAATTGACGGATTTGGAGCAATCGTATTACCCATATATGTCTGCGATAGAAAAAAAGGTCAATGGACTTTTAGATAAGTATGCGTCCAGCCAATTTGATATATTGTTGGAACAGGAGCATATTACATGTGAGCCAATGTATCACATGGAAGAATCAATAGCTCCATTAAAAACAATATCTTCTATTCCGAAATCATTATATGTCGAAGAAGAACAGTTTGATAATGAATATGAGAAAAAAGTTGTCTGGGAATTATCAGCGTTGGAAAATATCAAGTGGTGGCATCGTAATATCGCAAGAAAAGGGTTTGCGATTAACGGAGCGATGAATGCATATCCAGATCTGATTGTTATGACAAATAGCGGAAAGATTTTGCTAATAGAGACAAAAGGTGACCAATTAGAAAATGATGAATCAAAAATGAAATCGGAAATGGGTGCTAAATGGGCAGCAAAGGCTTCAATGACAGGTAGATTGTATAAATACTATATGGTGTTTCAGACAAAGAATCCAGATTATAAAGGGGCATATTCATATGAGAGATTTATGGATATTGTGAAGGAATTGTAGAGCTATATATTAATTTTATACATAAATGTAAAATGACATCATAAGGAGAAAATTTATGGAAACAATGTTTGCATTATCACCGGTTATAATTAGGAATTTTTCTGAGAAAACATTAAATCGATTTTTATATAAAAATCGATTACATGCTGAATATACAAGATCGGGTAAACAATATTGTGATTTTGTTCAAGAATATATTAATAATGGAACTTTATCTTCTTTTGAATTGGGAGAACTATTATACGATGATTTGTTGTACGGAAGCCAAAGATTAATATTTATGTATAAAATATGTTCTTATAATTCTAAAATACAGTCAAAGCAATCTTTGTTAGAAATATTGCAAGAATCATATGAATATGTTGATTCTCTAAATATAAATAAAATACTTTATCAACCTTATAATGAAGAAATAAAAGATTTAATAGGAGTAAAAGTGGTTTTAGGGCTTGATGGCAGATCTATAAAGAAAATAAATCTTATTTTTAGTGAGAAGTGTACTTTGACAGATTCTACGGGTATACATAGTGAGTATTCTTATATTACTATTGATATTGATCTAATACAAAAACTGTTATTTGTTAAAGTTAAGCCCAAATCAAATTTGTCTGATGAAACAAAAAAACCAACTAATATAGCCGAAAAATATTTTACCAAAATATCAAAAAAATTTGATATATCATATCATGATTTTAAAGGGATACATAAACAAACATTATGTAATATGAATATTGAACTTTATGAACAGATATATCAGAAAATGGTGCAAACAAAACCGAAAGACTTGCAGGAATTTATTGATCAACTGTCAAATGTGATTATTACGAAATTAGGGCTTACTGATTACCATGAAAAGGTGGCGGATAATAATATTTTTAATGTTCCAGATACATTGACAAAAATGATAGAACATATTTTAATATCAAATATTTTGTATAAAGCAGGTGCAGATGAGACATTGGAAGGTGTGGATGGATATGTAAGTTATATCAAATTTAGTGATGGAACCAATATTAGCGCAAGATTAAGAAGCGAAAATTACATAGAACCAATATTCTCTTCAGAAGCTTATATGGCTTTACGTTCTTCAATTAATAATGCGAAAAAAATAGCGATATTGAAAGTGTTTTGGCTAAATCATTTTTTTGGCTTAAGAGTGTCGTATGATGCAAGCAATGATCAATATTTGAATATACTCCTATATCAAAATCATAAGAAAGAGGAATTTGAATATGCAATCAAACAGTATTGTGAATGTGAATCAAGAACAATTGAACCGAACGCTGACCTTTTTGCGTTGGAAGCTTGAACATAATTCAAAAAATATTGATGAGATTAAAATTGCAAAATATTTAAAAATTTCGATAGAAGAAGCTATCAATATAATGGAAAAATTATCCGATATGAGAGCGATTATCCTAAATGTAAAAGCGAATTGCCCGGCATGTAAAAATGATCTTTGGGTTGAAGATATTAATGCATCCATTAAGTGTAATGAGTGTGGAAATACTTTTTCTCTGAGTCAAAATAAGCGATATATGCGTTATTACTATACAATTAACGAAAGTTATAAAGAATTTAGAAAAATTAGAGAATGTCCACAGTTATCAATTGTATCAAAGTTTTTTCAGGGAGATGTAAATAATATGAATACAAATAAAGTAAATGTTTTTTTGTCTTATTGTCATGCAGATGAAGAGTATAAGAACAAATTGAATGTGCATTTATCACCACTTAAAAGAATGAGCAAAATAAATGAATGGGATGATAGAGAGCTAGAGGCTGGTACACAATTTGATGAAATAATTAAAAGACATTTAGAGAAGGACGACATAATTATATTGCTTATAAGCGCGGATTTTATAAATTCTGATTATTGTTATAATACTGAAATGCAAAAGGCTATGGAACGGTGCAAAAAAGGACAATGTAAGATATTACCAATTATTGTCAGACCATGTCTATGGAAGATAACGCCATTAAAAGATTTTTTGGCATTACCTAAAGATGGTAAACCACTTAGTACTTATGAGAATGAAGATATTGCATATTTGGAGATAGTAGAAGCAGTAAATCAGGAAATAGACAGTTTTAGATAGTATTTTAAAGTGAATGTTAAATAAATGATGTTTAGCAGTGGAAACTGGATTAATTTATGAAGTAAAAACGTAATGAATATTTTAAGATTAATGTTAGGTAGTTTATATGGAACTGGAAATCAGCATTGAGGATTTATTAAACAAACGTCGTGTAGAATCCGACAGAATTGAATTTAAAGCAGGATGGAATCCTGATGACATTTATCATAGTGTATGCGCCTTTGCCAACGATTTTGACAATGTGGGTGGCGGATACATTCTTATTGGCGTGGAGGAAAAGAACGGTGTAGCGGTTCGTCCGGTAAAAGGGATAGACGAACAGGAGATTGATAAGATTCAAAAAGAGATTCTTGGTTATAATAACAGCATTATCCCAGCATATTTTCCCAAAGTTATCATAGAAGAAGTAGATAAAAAGATGGTCATGGTGCTATGGATAACAACAGGAATCCAGAGACCCTATAAAGTACCGGAACATGTGACTACAAAGAAAGAGAAAAAACACTATTACTATATCCGTTATGCTTCCAATTCTGTACATGCAAATCCGGAGCAGGAGCGCGAACTGATCAATATGACTAATTATGCTCCGCTGGATGCCAGACCAAATTTTGACGCGTCAGAGAATGATATTTCGGTTGCACTGCTGATAGATCATCTTAATGAGACAAAAAGCAAACTGGCAAAACAAGTGACAGAACGTGGGGTGATGGCTGTTTTAAATGATATGCAGTTATTGGTTGGACCGCCAGAACAGCAGTATATTTCTAATGCGGCATTAATGATGTTCTGTGAACACCTGGATAAATTTTTCCCTTATACACAGGTAGAAATTGTGCGTTTTCCAGATGGAAGTATCAAAAATCCTAATAATTTCAAAGAGTTTCCGGTCATTAAGGGTTCAGTGCCAATGATGATCAAACGCACCATGCAGACATTGCAGGATTTGGTAATTGAAGAGATGGTTACGAAAGTGAATTACCAAATGGAAGCAATACGCAGATTTAATTATCCGTATCAGGCATTGGAGGAGGTAGTTGTAAATGCATTTTATCACAGGGATTATCTTTCTTATCAGTCAATTATGATTGAGATTGAGCCTGAGTTGATTCGGATTATCAGCTTTCCAGGAATAGACCGTTCTATTCCGCAAAGGGTAATCGAAGAGGGTGAGCGCTTCTCTTCCAGATACTATCGTAATAAACGTTTGGGTGAATTTTTGAAAGAATTGGATTTATCTGAAGGAAAATCAACAGGCATTCCAACTATTCAGGAAGAACTGCGGAATAATGGTTCGCCCAAAGCAAGGTTCTTTACGGATGATGACAGACGGGCTGTGACTGTGGAAATTCCAATCCATCCGGATTTCTTGAATAGAGATGAACCCCAAAATGAACCCCAAAATGAACCCCAAAATGAACCCCAAAATAAAATTAGTGAAAAGATTATTGAACTGGTAAAAGAAAATAATCTCATCAGCCGGAAAGAAATGGCGGAGAAGCTGGGGTGTTCTATGAGTACAATTAAGAGGGCACTTGCAAATTTAAAGGAAGAAGAGCGGCTTGTATATGAAGGTTCAAGCAGGAAAGGGCGTTGGATTATTAAATAAATTTTTTGTGTAAGTTGTCTGAATTTTCTTGTATATTTTAACTGACTGAAAGAAATTTACAAACGAAAAAACATAATACCTACAAAGATACGCAAAATTTGTGTAAATAGGCATCTTTATGCCTAACAATCTTATCCCATATTCTGTATGCTATATGTAAGTTTTACGGTTTGAATTTTATAACCTATGACTTACGTAGGGTGGAACAACCTAGCATCAGAACAATGGGAAAGGAAACCGACAGTGTGGATTTAGAACTGGGAAGACTGGCAGACCTGTTAGCCTATCTAATTGAAAACTACGGAAACACAGAATCATTGAGAGAGAGAATTACAATAAACCGAAATCACCGGATAGTAAACGACCCGGCGTCCGAAGGAGAAGTTTAAGGCGACAGAAGATGCGTTGAGGCATTTTAATATGGTGAACGAGCTATGAACAGAATGGGAGTTTTTGCAGATATGAATATACCTGACAATATCAAAAAACTGACAGAAGGGAAGCCTTATACATCTGATGATATTGGAATGTCCGGGTCAAAAATAATGGTCTTTGATGACAGTGTGTTAAAGATAGTGAATTGCCAGGGGGAAAATGAAGATGGTGTAATTCAGATGATGCGTTGGCTTGATGGAAAGATATCGGTTCCCAAAGTTATCGCTTACGAAAAGGATGACGAATACCAATACCTGCTCATGAGTAAGATGCCCGGGAAAATGTCTTGTGATAAATATTACCTGGAGCATCCGAAAGAATTGCTTGCCCTGCTTGCAGAAGCGTTAAAAATGTTTTGGAATGTGGATATTTCTGATTGCCCGCGAAACAGAGATATTGATACTGAATTGAAAGAAGCAAAATACCGTGTTGATAATAATCTGGTGGATTTGGATAATGTGGAACCCACAACATTCGGTGAGGGCGGTTTTGAGAATCCGAGGGCACTGCTTAAGTGGTTAGAAAGTAACAGACCGAATTACGAACCGGTGTTGTCGCATGGCGATTTCTGCCTGCCGAACATTTTCATAGAGGATGGCAAGATAAGCGGTTTTATTGATCTGGGGGATACAGGTATCGGTGATAAATGGAGAGATATTGCTTTGTGTTACCGGAGCCTAAAGCATAACTTTGATGGAACCTTTGGTGGGAAAGTCTATGCGGATTTTAACCCGGATATGTTGTTTGAAGCTCTTGGCATAGAAGCAGACTGGGAGAAACTAAAGTTTTATATATTGTTGGACGAGTTATTTTGAATGGTTTGCCGTGCTTTGGAGAGATAGGAAGCTGGCGCAAGATTCGGCTTAGGGGGAAGAAAGACAATGTATATGGCAAAAGATTTATATCAGAATACCAAAGAAAATGAAAAGATAGATTCCAAAGAAAGAAGACAGCAGAGCAAAAAAAGAGTAAGCCACATCATCGGTATAGCCGCACTTAGCCTGTTGCTTTCCGCCTGCGGTGTATCATCAGGAAGAGCGGAAGGGCGGCAAAGCGACGAAACAAAGGAAGAACCGCAAGAGTGGCAGGAGGAGCATGACAGCTGCGAGATGCAGGAACTTAGCAGATATCTGTATGAACATATTTCCCCAAGCCCCTATGCCAGTGCAGAAATTGCGATAAAGGATTACGAGGGGGAAATGTTGGAAACAGAGTGGGATGAGCCGTCAGCGTTTCGATTTGCGGGAGAAGCGGATGTGACGTGGCGGTTTTACAATTCTCTTGCAGAAATGAAGACAGCGTTAAACGAGGCAGCCATGCAGGAAATTGATGGGAACGAGCTTTATTTTCTGTACTATACCTTTCCCATGACGGAGAATGACTACGCTCTCGATTTATACAACATTCTGAAAAAGAAATTCGATACGAAAGAGCATCCTTTGACAGCGTGGAGCGCAGATAACGGGAAAATGTTTTACTTTATGCAGGAAACGCTGGAAGATGTGGACGGCTATGAGCTTTCCTGTCTGGACAGGCGGAGTTCGAAGGTCAATCTTTATGTGAAGGATCGGACGGCGTACGGGCTTACTTTGATAAACGCGCCATTGGAAGGTGACGACGAAACTTTGGGATATGTGTTCTATGATGTTTTTCAGCATTACGGCGTTTTGTGGAGCGGCTGGGGGCTGGATGAGGAAAGACTATACTGGATCGACCATGATGAGCGGCTGACCGAGCTGGAGAACCCGAAGAGAAGCTTTCTGGAAGTCCGTGGAATTGATGAGAATTGGGAATCCGCTGGGGACAAAGGGATTATGCGGTATTTTGGTCTGCTTGCGGAAGCTGATTATGAGTTGCCGCTTACGGAGGACGGCAGGATGCTTTCCCTCCACTTTTCACTTGCTCAGGATGGCGAGGAAGAAGAAGCTTCTTTTTCCGATTATATGTATGATTTAAGAAAAGAATCCATTATTTCCGCTGATAGATCTCTGGCGGAAAGCGAAGATGAGATTTTTGAGGATGAAACTTCTGCGGAGAAAGAAGATACGGAACTTCGCTACTATCTCCTGAATGGTTTTTGCATGGATGAGTCCTACGATATGACAGTGACGGATATGGAGACCGGCGAAGTGCTGCAGGAGGGCAGGGTATCCTTGAGCATTGAGCTGCCGGATACAATCACTTATCCGGACTTAAATGGCGACGGCTACGCGGATATGCGGATTGGCGCGCCGGTTCATGGGAGCGGCGCAAAAGCGGAGGAGGAAGATTATACACCGCCCTCTTATCTGCTCTGGGATCCGCAGACGGAGCAGTTTGTGCCCAAAACCGAAAAAGAGGTGGAAAATAGCAGACAGGCGGTGGCAAACGGTTTAACGGAGGGAGAACAGGAGGAAAAGAGCGAGCGGGAAAGGAGAGATCCTTTTGCGCCAGTTCATGAACTGCAGGAGTGGGCTGAGTCGGAGGAGTATATCAAACTCACAGGCGAGAATATGCAGGAATACAAAGTGCAGGAAGGAGACAGCCTCTGGCGTATCAGTGAACGTTTTTACGGGAGCGGATATAAGTGGACGGCAATCGTAAGGAGCGGGGATGCGCCCAAGAATCCGAATAATTTACTGGTAGGGGAGACAGTATTTATGCCGGAAGTTTTTTATATCCACAAAGACCCGTATTCCAGGGGCGGTCTGTGCTCTGAGGGGAGTTTCCAAATTGAACAGCCGGCTGGGTTTGCTTATTACTTTTTGAATGGCGATGTGACTTATATGCCTTGGGAGGAAGAGAACCAGATTCACAGCCTGCCAGTAACGAATCCTGTGGGGATAAATCCATTCCATGAACCGGAGGCTTGGGAAGCGTTTCAGGCGGAGGTGATACGGTGCAGTGAAGAACTTTGTCCGGGAAGAGTGTCGAACCTTACCTTTGAAAAGAGTCATATGGAGGATGGATGCGACCTGTATGGGTATTCCTTTGAATATGATACGGGGGAAGAAATTCTGGAATATGTAGATTTCTTTAAGTTTGGTAAAGACAATATGGCGGAAGTAATCGGCGTGCGTAAGCAGGAACCGAATGCTGTGCTGGTGAATACCGTCCGCTATATAGCGGCAAGTTTCACCGATTACGGCGGTAAGCCGGGTATGGGATGGGGCGATGGCGTGATTCCTAATGTGGGTGCGGATAAATGGGAGTATCCTTATCTTCATAATCTGTTTGAAGCGGCGGCGGAGCAGTTTGGGGCAGGTAATTGAAAAAGAGGGTATGAAGCATAGGGAACCGGAATACGGGGGATAAAAGAAGCAGCAAAAGTTATGGTCTTCCAAGTCCAGAAATATTGGCTTTTGATGATATGTTTAGAGTAAATCTTTATCGCCGCCAGATAGTAGAAGGGCAGGAAGATTATGGAAATGCATTTATTAAACATGGGCAAAGCATCGGAGAAGCATCGGAGAAACATCGGGAACAGTTTGGAACGGATTTGAATGACACACAAATAAGGATTTTAGAACTTTTGTCTTTGGATGTACGTCTTTCAGCTAAAAAAATGGCAAGACAGCTTGGGGTAGCGAGCAGGAATGTTGAGGCGAATATAAAAAAATTAAAGTCTGGATTTGTGGTCGGCTTTTATCGGTCAGAAGAAAAAGCCGATAAAAAGCCGATAAAAGCAAAAAAGGTAGCCGAAAATAATCTTGTTGTAGAGAAAGAGCGCAAATCAACAAAATTTTTATTGAAGAGACTGTAAGCAGTAAAATTCATGAGGATATAACAATGTTAATAAGACAAGAAAAACCAAAGGATTACAAGGAAATACACAATCTAATCACAGAAGCATTTGCCACCGCAGACCACTCCGACGGCAACGAGCAGAACTTGGTCGCCGCATTAAGAAAAAGCGATGCATTTATTCCGGAGTTATCTTTAGTAGCAGAGATAGACGGCGAAATAGCGGGTCACATTCTGTTTACGAGAGCCAAGGTAGGAGAAGATGAGGTGCTTGCCTTAGCGCCTTTATCGGTAAAGCCAGTCTATCAGAGGCAGGGGGTCGGAGCTGCCCTGATTATGGAAGGGCATAAAATTGCCAAAAGATTAGGCTGCCAATATGCCTTAGTATTGGGAAGCGAATTGTACTACCCGCGGTTCGGATATATGCCGGCAGAGCAGTTCGGTATTATGATTCCTGAGGGATTTCCTGCTTCCAATTTTATGGCAGTCAAGCTGCAGGAAAATGCTAAAGCAATCAGCGGGGCAGTTACCTATGCGAAGGAATTTGACACCTAATTTCTATCCGAAAATATAAAATTATGATACAATTGCAGTAAAAGGTCATGGAGCGTGCGGCATTAAATGATAACGGCAGATAATCTAAAGAAGGTTTTAGAAGAACTTCATTATGTAAAAAGCAAAAAGAAAGAAATTTATGTGAAAGAGTTTCCGGATTTTGACTGTATAATCAAGGTGGATTTTGGGAATAAGAAAATTACTTATCCAGAGAACAAGGGAATGGTCATTCACAGGAAAACCACATGCAATTTTTCGGAGAATGAAAATTTTGTTGTACTGGAGTGTATCACCAGCCTGTTGGACAAAGGGTATAAGCCGGAGCATATCGAACTGGAAAAGCCTATGCCTGGAGGGCATGATGACACAGGCGGATATTGTGACGTTCTTGTGAAGGACAATCAGAAGAAAACGTTTTTGCTCATTGAGTGTAAGAAAGAAGATGAGTTTGATAAATATTGGAAAAAGACTATGGCTGACGGCGGTCAGCTGTTTCGATATTTCAATTCCTATCGGCAGGCGCAGGCTCTGTGCATGTACACGTCAGATCTTTCAGATGATGGAAAAATCAAACGCTCGACCAATATCATATCAATGCTTGACAATGAGGATTACTTATTGACGGATGCAGCCTTAAAAAGCTTTAAGCAGGTGCAGGCAGACAATGGCGATAAGGAAGATTATTTTAGAGTCTGGAAAGAAACTTATGGGCAGGATTTTGCCACAAGAGGCATATTTGAAGAAGATATAAATGCATATACAATCGGTAAGTTGAAATATGGAGTTGGCGATTTAGATGAGGTGGACAATGATGCGATTCAAAAAAAGTACCATGAATTTGCTACCATATTAAGACAGCATAATGTGGGAAGCCACGAAAATGCATTTGATAAGTTAGTAAATCTTTTTTTGGCAAAAATCGTGGACGAGACCCTTAATCCGAAGGAATTGCAGTTTCGTTGGAAGGGGGCTGCGTATGACGATTATTACAGCCTGCAGGACCGGCTCCAGAAGTTATATAAAGAAGGAATGGAGAAATTTTTGGGGGAAGAGGTTACTTATATCGACCAGAAAGAAATAAGCGACGCGTTTTACCTGTTTAAAGAAGACCCTGATGCCACTAGAAATAAAGTGCTTGAATATTTCAGGCAGCTTAAGTTCTATACGAACAGCGACTTTGCATTCTTGGATGTACATAATGAGGATCTTTTTTACCAAAATGCGGTGATACTGAAAAAGATTGTAAAGATGTTGGAAGATATAAAACTGAAAACGAGAGAGCAGAATCAGTTTCTTGGAGATTTGTTTGAGGGTTTTTTGGATGATGGAGTTAAGCAGAGCGAGGGGCAATTTTTTACGCCGTTGCCAATCGTCAAGTTTTTGGTGTCTTCCCTTCCGCTGGAGCAGATTATCAGAGACCATGAAGAAGTGCCGCTGGCGATTGATTATGCCTGCGGAGCCGGGCATTTTTTGACCGAATATGCTTCATGTATCAAAAGGTATGTTGAGAAATATAAGGCTATTCCTGTGTCAGAATATTATAAGGGAATCTACGGGATAGAAAAGGAATACCGCCTGTCAAAAGTTTCAAAGGTATCTGCATTTATGTATGGACAGGATGACATTCAGATTATATATGGGGATGCGCTGGCAGAAAATGCAAAAGTTGCAAATCAAAAATTTTCTGTGTTGATATCAAATCCGCCCTATAGCGTAAAGGGATTTTTAGAAATGCTGACGGACGAGGAGCGCAATCAGTATACGCTTATGAATGCTGTCTCGGATCTTTCTAAAAATAATAGTATAGAAACTTTTTTTGTTGAGAGGGCAAAGCAGCTGCTTGTGGGAGGAGGAGTTGCAGCAATCGTATTGCCAAGCAGCGTTCTTTCCAATGGGAACATATACACATCCTGCCGGGAAATACTGTTGAAGTATTTTGATTTGATTGCGATTGTGGAACTTGGAAGTGGTACTTTTGGTAAGACAGGGACAAATACGGCAACCTTTTTTCTAAGGAGAAAAGGCGCTAATCCTGACTTGGCGGAGCATTTTGAAAACAGGGTAAATGCATGGTTTGACGGTGACACCACGAAGGATGTTGTCTTTGAGGATGGGGACAATATTGAACAGTATTGCGGACATTGCGGAATAGACGCGGCGGAGTACCGTCAATGGATAAACGGCGGGAAATTTCCCCAAGCTGAAATCTTTTTTGCTTATGTAAAGAAAGCCAAAACTTCTGTGCGGTACAAGAACATACAAAAAAAGAAGGTGACAAAGAAATATTCGGAAGAAGATAAAGCAAATGAATTAGAAACATATCTGCAAGGCTTTATAAAAGGAATTGAAAAGGAAAAATTGTATTATTACCTGCTTGCCCGGCATCAATCATGTCAGGTAGTTATTCTGAAAAGTCCGTCCGATCATAAGGAGGACAAAAACAGAAAGTTGATGAAGGAATTTCTGGGATATGAATGGAGTGGTGCGAAGGGTAGCGAAGGAATCAAATATCTGGGTGTGAGTGTGTCAAAAGAGAATGAGGATGACGTCATTGTGAATAATAAAGGAATTAAAAGCATCAAGACTCCGTTATTTGACCCCAATAATTATGACAATGATCAGAAATTAAATACCATCATCAGAAGCAACTTTGAAAATGATTATGCGGACATTCCGGATGAACTGAAAGCTTATGTGGATACCTATGATTTAGTCGATATGCTGGATTTCTCCAGAGTGGATTTTGATAAGGCGATACGGATAAGCGGAATCAGCAAAGAGAAGTTTAAACTAAAGAGCAAATATAGTGTGAAAACTTTAGACCAGCTGGCAGCAATTTCAAGAGGAGCATCCCCCCGTCCCATAGAAGAATATCTGACAGAAGACAAGAAGGGTATTCCTTGGATTAAGATTGGGGATGCAGCCGTTGGAGAAAAATATATTACCCGAACAGCGCAAAGAATTACCAAGGAGGGTGCGCAAAAGTCAAAGAGAGTTTTTCCGGGAGACTTTATCCTGTCCAATTCCATGAGTGTAGGAAGACCGTATATTTTAAAAATAAAAGGATGCATACATGACGGATGGCTTCTTTTATCTCATATATCTGATGATGTGAATAAAGAATATTTATATTATGTATTGTCATCAGAGGTGATTCAAAGTCAATTAAGAGATCATGCGCGTGGAGGCGTGGTGAAAAATCTGAATATAGCAAGAGTTTCGACGATTCAGATTCCAGTTCCGCCTATGAATGTTCAGGATCAAATTGTATCGGAATGCAGAAAAGTGGAGGGAGAGTCCCGCAGAGCATTTACACACAATAAAAAAATAAAGCAACAGATGGAAGAACAGATGAAAAATCTTTCGGCAGAGCGGAAAGCGCTGTCAGAAATTGCCCCCTATACAACCGTAAGAATCGGATTTGATGAAATCAACGCATCCTCTTATGTAACCACCGACAATATGCTTCCTGATTTTGAGGGCTGCAAGGAGTTTGAAGGAAGTACAAGTGCGGATAAGGTGATTGAATATAAAGAGGGCGATATTTTGGTTTCCAATATCCGCCCCTACTTGAGAAAAATTTGGATAGCCGATAAAAACGGCGGCTGCTCGCCAGATGTTCTGGTGTTTCGAGTGAAGGATAAGAAGAAAGTACTTCCGGAATTTGTTTACTATTCCATGAGAAGAGATGCCTTTTTTGACTGGGCGATGTCCGATGTTAAGGGCATGAAAATGCCTCGGGGAAAGAAGGAGACGATTTCAGCATATCAGATTGCCATCCCTTCTATTGAAGAGCAAACGGATATAGTAAAAAAGATGTGTAAGCTGAAAAAACAAATGGAGAAAAATAATGAAATAATAAAAGATTGCGAAGAAAAAAGGGAGGAAATCGTACAAAGAAATATCAAATAGCAAAGAAGATGATTTAAAGGCAGATTCCTCCTTAGTATACCCTTCAATGCAGGAGCAGAAGTCGGATGTCATTTTACATAGCGCTGATGTTTTGCTTACGTGAGATAAAGAAGTAGAAGAAGTGTAAAAAATTTTGCCGTTCCCTATCCGGCTGACTGCCGGACGGGTCGGCTTTAGTCGGGCAGTTCTACCTTGCCGACAAGAGAGTAATAGATTTTGATTTCCTGTCTGCGGAGCTTCCCCCGGCGTTTCCCGTCAAGGGCTTCCGATTCACGGATTACGATTTTCTCCACAAACTACCACAACAGGGTAGGGGTGAGTTCCTCAAAGCTGGTGTACTTGCGGACTATTTTCATAAACTTTTCAGCGTTCGCCGTGGCTTCCAGCGTTTTAGAAAGTTCGCTCTGCAAAGCGGCGACTTTCTCTTTCAGTTCCTTCTGCTCGGCTTCGTAGTCTGCCAAAAGTTCCGTGAAATGCTCGTCCGATATGCGCGGCTTTGGAAATTTGCCCCGGAGATCGTTTGTCCGTGTACCATTTGAGGTTGGAAAAGCCGTTCTGTTTGGCGTAGAATTCAAGGATTCGCTTCTGGCTGCTTATGGAGTTGGATTCGCCTTGGAGCGTGTCCTCGTGCGACAATCTAGGATATAGGGCGGTAATCAGTTTTGGGGTGGTCTGTCTTGTCATGGTTTCCTTCATTTCCGACAGCCAGCCCCAAGGCTTATCGTTTAAGTTGATGATGGAAATTTTAATTTTTCTGTGGTAAACTATTTTCATCAAAATCTGTATACTAAGGTGGTGCAATAAATGAAAATTGTACAGGCTACAAATGACAATTTGGCAGAGCTAATGTCTTTTTATAGTGTAATGTGTGATGTCCTTGGTGAAAAAAGTTTCCTGCCAAACAGGGATAAAGGTGGTTTTCCCTCGCAAGCAATGGTAGAGGAATCTATCAAAGGCGGATGTCAATTTATCGGCATAGAAGATAATAAAATCGTTGCAGCATATATTCTAAACCATGATTGCGACAGTGCGTATAATACAGTTCACTGGCAAATCAACGCCGCAAAAAATGAAGTAGTCATTATGCACGCATTTCGTGTTCTGCCGGATTATGGCGGGCGTGGATATTCAAAGCAGCTTGTCGAACATGCAATCCAGACAGCAAGAAGCAGAGGTTGGAAAGCAATACGGTTAGATTGTCTGAAAGGGAATGATATACCTGTCAAAATGTATCAGTCATACGGTTTTAAATATGTGGATACTGTGGATATTACTTATGTCGATATAGGTATTCCCATGCCATTTCATCTTTATGAGCTTGTTTTGGGAGAAACAGTTTAAGCGCAATCAGCAGTCATGCCCTCCGGCTCTGCTTCTGTGGCAAGCCGGAAAATGGTTTACGGGGCGTTCTATCTCTGTTGTCATAGGCTCTCGCCCTCTTTGTAGGAATAATCGGGGATTCCCTTTTTCGGGTTCTCCTTTTTCTCCCGGTTTAACCAGCGTCGGTTATTCAGTTTTTATGCAATTATAGTTCGGCAAACTGCAAATTATTGAGTTACATATTTTTAGATTTCATATAGCAAATAAGTTTCAACAGTACTATATTGCATTATCAATTCTTTATCCTTGTTTGACAGCTCTTGATTGGGGAAATTATCCACCAATGAGCAAAGATAAATGTAAACAGAACTGTACCTTTGAGAAAAACCCTCTCGTCCGAATTTACCTTGTATAATATCAAATTCATGCTGAATTTGACTGGCACTATTGCAGTCATATAACTTCACCACATTATCTAAATTATTTTTACTTGTATTGTCAATGATTGATTTAGCTGTATTAACTATTACAAAAAGTCACTGGTCTAAATCTGTCAATTTCTTTGGCTTGGCTTTCAGTTTTGCTTTTATGCTGATATAAATTTCATTTTCCATACTTACCTCAAAATTGAAATAGGCTCGTTACATTTCCTGTTTGTCAAAGCGGAACTTGAACAGAGCAGCGACAAGTTCCCCATTGGTGAGGATAACTGTCTGACCGCATATCGTAATGGGATATTCTTCATAGGGTGCTTGAAAATATTCATCTGTCGTGCCTAAAGGGTAAAATTTTTCTTCTGTGATGTATTCAAGGGATATTTCTTTTTGCTGCAATATATCAGAATAGCTTGTTTGGCAAAATCAGCCGTTCCAGCTCCACCCGCCTTATCTTCACCATATAAGAAAGCGGCAAAGTTTTCTGCAACCCTTCGCTAATCATCATCTCTCCAAGTGTGATTAAGACGTACAGAGAGGAAGAAAAGCCGGAAGTTCCGGAGCCGCCTAAGGAAGAAAATAAGCCTGACAGTGGAGACCGCCCCGGAAATCAGGGTAGTACGAGTACCGGTGGGGGTGATTTTTCAGAATCCGACGCTTTGCATTTTGCAAGTATAAAGCCGCAGACGGACAAGGAATCCGATACGTCGGAGGTTTTGCCGGGCAATCGCCTGACAGAAGACGACAGAAAAGAAGCCAAAAGGAAGAGGAAGCTGATTCCGCAACGACAAGTACAGACGACAAATATCTGGAAAATGCCATCGATGCTCTTGACAAACTTGGATTTTTCGAGTAAAGATTCGAGTAAGAGAATGGCGCAACGAAACGCGCTTGCGGAAAACAGATAGGAGCGGGATATGGTACACGTATATGCAGCGGATATTGCAAATCTGCCGGACCCGAAAGGGGAACCATACATACTGGATGCATTGACAGATGAGCGGATAGACAGAATCCAAAAATACTTAAAGGCGGAAGACCGCAAAAGAAGCCTTGGGGCGGGGCTTATGCTTAACAGGGTCTTGCCCCTTCACGGGGCTTTGCCCGAGAAAGTATGTGTGGGTGAGGATGGGAAGCCCAAGGCGGAGGGAGTCTTTTTCAATTTATCCCATTCGGGAAATTTGGTCATCTGCGCAGTGGCGGAAACGGAAGTGGGATGTGATGTAGAAAAGATTGTGAAAGCGCCTGAAGGGGTGGCGGAGCGGTTCTTTCATAAGGACGAGGCAGCATACGTCAAAGAAGGCACGGGACAGGAGCGGGACGAGAGGTTCTTTCGGATCTGGACGATGAAAGAGAGTTATATCAAGATGACCGGAGAGGGGATACGCCTTTCCTTCGACAAATTCGCATTTCTGATAGGATTGAAGGAAGTAAAGGTCTGCCGGGACGGAAAAATCCTTTTCTGCCACATCATGGAATATGATATTCCCGGATACAAGGTTTCTGTGTGTGCCGGGGAGGAAAATTTTGCGGAATCCGTAGAATATTTTGACCTTGGTTTTAATGCAGCTAAAATGAAAAGCACAGGGGATTTTAGGGAATAATGATGGCGGCAGGAATCAGCATTCTTTTGCCTTTGGAAGAACATGCTGCTTTAAAAGGAGAATACCTGAAGATGCCGGAAGAAAAGGACTATACAATCACTTTTCCGGTTAAGGACGGCGAAATTATAGCAGACAAGGTAAGAAAATTATGATACAGTTAAAGGAACCTGAACTTATCATGAAACGCTAGGTGGAAAAATTAGGAAAGATAGAAAGAAGGCAATCAGATGGAAGAGATACTTCTGAAAGAAGTAAGAGGGCAGGCTTATAAAGCGGCGGAAGAATTGATAGAAAAGGCGCGTCTGGAGAAGGGAGATATCCTAGTGGTGGGATGCTCTTCCAGCGAAGTGGCGGGAGAGCGGATAGGGACCTTTTCCAGTTTAGAGACGGCGGAAGCGGTCTTTGAAGGCATCTACGATGCAGTCAGGGAGAACGGTCTTTATCTTGCTGCACAGTGTTGTGAACATTTAAACAGAGCGATTATCATTGAAAAGGAGCTTGCAAAAAGAGAGCGGCTGCCTATCGTCAATGTGGTTCCGCAACCCAAGGCAGGAGGATCTTTTGGGACTACGGCTTACAAGCGGTTTTCCCATCCTGCGGCAGTGGAGCATATCAGGGCACAGGCGGGAATGGATATCGGCGATACGCTGATTGGCATGCACCTTGCGGAAGTGGCGGTTCCGGTCAGGCTATCTGTTAAGGAGATTGGACAGGCGCATTTGGTTTGTGCCAGAACAAGAGGGAAATTTATCGGCGGCGAGAGAGCCGTTTATGATCAAGAGATGCTGTAGAGGCAGAAACCTGGGAGAAAAAGGAGGGACCATGGAAAACGAAAGTCAAAGCTATGGACAGGGAGATGGTGGGGAGGACCTATATGGATATACCGGAAACCCCTTTGAGCAGATGGACTACGGTCTGTGTAAGCGGTGCAGGCGCAGAACCATAGACCGGAGTGAGAATCCTGCTTCAGAATTATGTAAGGAGTGCAGGGAAGAACTGATTAAATTAAAGATACCGCCAGTGTTCTATTTATTTGCGGTAATCACTCTTTTCCTCATGGTGTTCACGATCCTGCCTTCCATGGGAGGATTTGTAAACGTCTTTTCCTATAAAAATGCAGAGGAGACCTCGGAGGAAGGGTTTGTAATAACGATTATGGATAATCTGGTCTCCATTTTGGATGAAAATCCTGATAATATAGATGTGGCGATAGAACTTACGGACGTGGCGATGAGGTACAGCTATTATGAATATGCCGCCTATGCCATAGAAAATTTTTTGGCAGGACAGGAAGTGCCTGATAAGGTATATTACCGGATCAACGGATATATAGATGAACTCAATACCTATTATGACACCCTTGAATTAAACGACAGTATCTGGCAGGAGCTGGTTGACGAATGGGAAGATGAGGAAGATGTTTCCGGCATATTAAGTACTTACCGCGAAAAACTCTCGGCGTACTTAGGGGATACGGACTATGATCAGGCATTGCTTTATTATTATCTGGGAAGCACCACGGAGGACGCAGAGAGCAGTATCGCATATTTGGAGGAATGTGTGGCGATTAATCCCTGTTATTATGAAGCCCAGGCGCAGATTGCTGTTTACTACCGCAGGCAGGGGGATCTTGATAAGGCAAGAGAAATCTTAGAGGCGGTCTATGCCACAAATAAAGAGGACTATTCCATCCTGCGGGCTTACGCCACGCTGGAGCTTGCCCAGGGAAACGTAAAGGACAGCATTGATTATGCGCGAAGGGCTTACGAGGCTTACCCGGAGGGTAATTATGTGGTGGATACCTACGCGGTCGCGCTGGCGGCGAACGACAGGCTGGAGGAAGCGTGGGAGCTTGTGGAAGAATATGAAGACGAAGGGTATGCGTTCGACGACGACCTTTATGACTTCCTTGATGGAAAGATAACACTGGAAGATTATTATATAGGAGAATAGCGGAGGATAAAGATGATTATACCGGGGATATTAATATCAATTGTAACTTTTCCGGGGGTTGCCGTGCATGAGCTGGCACACCAGATCTGTTGCAGGATCTGCAGGATACCGGTCTATGAGGTGAAATACTTTCAGGTGAGCAATCCCTGCGGCTATGTCCTGCATGAAGCCACTTCTAATCCATGGAAAAATCTGCTGACGAGCTTAGGTCCGTTCTTTTTTAACACCATTCTGGGCATGTTGATTACGCTGCCGGCCTATGCCAATGTATTTGGCTACAATTATGTTGGCGGCACGCTGGGTCCTTATGTCACTGTAAGCAGCTGGCTGCTCTATTGGCTGGGCGTATCGATTCTGATGCATGCCTTTCCCAGCACAGGGGATGCCCAGGCGCTGGTGGCGAGCGTGCTTAAAAATAAAGAAGTCGGGGTGTTTGCGAAAATTGTGACGGCGCCCTTTATCGGTCTGATTTATTTAGGGGCAATCGGCTCTATGGTCTGGCTGGATTTGCTTTATGGTGTGGGAATGTCGGTGGTGCTTCCCAAGCTGCTTGGTGCGCTGTTATTTTGAGGAGAGGGACTTCATGCTGAAGCTGATTTTGGTGGATGACGAGTGGATCATATTGAAGGGATTAGAGACAACCTATGATTGGGGAAGCATGGGGTGTGAGGTGGTAGGCACTGCGACCAGTGCAGAGGCGGCTTTGGAATTGATTAAAGAAAAGCAGCCGGATGTGGTGATCACAGATATCCAGATGCAGGAGATGAGTGGATTGGAGCTTCTTGAGAAAGGGAAACAAATCAAGGAAGATCTCCAATTCATTATTATGAGCGCTTACAGGGATTTTGAATATGCGCGCATCGCCTGTGAAAGGGGAGCGTTCTCCTATCTGCTCAAGCCCATAGAGGAAGAAAAGCTGGAGCAGGTGATGGGGGAACTTCAAAAGAAGATAAGCAAGGAAACGGCGCTGCAAAAGGAACATGAGAACTGGCGCCAGCTTTTGCTGGAGGAGAATATAGGATTGTCCGGCACTCTTTTGCAGAAGTATTTTAAAAATATGATCAGTTCTGAAGAATTTGCCAGATTAATGGGATTGATGGGTTATGAATTGTGCGATACAAGCTGCTTTGCGATCGTGTGTGCCGATTTGGATATTGGATATAAATTGACGGAGCAGCTACAATATGAAATGAATCGCTACGATTTATTTCATACCCTGATGAAGGAATTAAAAAAAGTATACGATTTATGGGCGGTCTATGGGGAAGACTGCTGGCTGTACATCCTTCGCCTCAGTCCGGGGCAGGAATTGAAGATCATTGAGGAAATCATTTCAGACCTTCGTAAAAGAACGGAATATCCAATCATATCTGTAGTCACTCCTGTATATGCAGGGGGAGAGGGATTGAAACATGCATATGGACAGGCAGTGCGCTTATTTTCCATTGCAAATGCTGCCAGTGCGGCGTATTTTAAAGCAGAAAAAGAAAACGAAAAAGAAACTTCTTCCGATATTTACTCTGAATATGCAGAGCAGTTCATTATAAGTGCATTCCGTAGCAATGACAAAGTACAGCTGCAGGAAGCATACAAAAAATATATCGATCTTTTACCTTCGGGAAAAGAAGAAGCGTATATAAAGTCTTGTCTATGCCACTTGATTTCAAATGTGGGACTGATGCTGGAAAATTCTTATGGAATGAATGACGAGATTCGGGGCAGGCTTTCCATATTTTATGAAAAATACAGGGATTTGTCAGCCCTGAAAATGGTGGATGTCATTTATCAATTGCTGACTAAGATTTTAGAGATCAGAATCGATGCCCAGCCGGAAATCATGAATTCTTATTTTTCCGGGTACGTAAACCGGGCACAGGAGTATATAGAAGCTAATATTGCAAACCCGGATTTATCCATTGGAGACGTGGCGCAGGAGGTCTACTTAAATCAGGTCTACTTTGGAAGAATGTTCAAAAATGCATGCGGGGTCTCCTTTAAACGGTATCTCCTGAACCGCAGGATAGAACTGGCAAAAAATCTTCTGCAGGAGAATTGCAGTATCAGCGAGATCTGCGAAAAGGTAGGGATCTGGAACCCGTCTTATTTTTCTCATGTGAGATAAAGAAGTAAAAGAAGTGTAAAAAATTTTGCCGTTCCCTATCCGGCTGACTGCCGGACGGGTCGGGCTTTAGTCGGGCAATTCTACCTTGCCGACAAAAGAGTAATAGATTTCGATTTCCTGTCTGCGGAGCTTCCCCCGGCGTTTCCCGTCAAGGGCTTCCGATTCGTGGATTACGATTTTCTCCACAAACTCCCGTAACAGGGTAGGGGTGAGTTCCTCAAAGCTGGTGTACTTGCGTACCACTTTCATAAACTTTTCAGCGTTTGCCGTGGCTTCCAGCGTTTTAGAAAGTTCGCTCTGCAAAGTGGCGGCTTTCTCTTTCAGTTCCTTTTGCTCGGCTTCGTAGTCTGCAGAAAGTTCCGTGAAACGCTCGTCCGATATGCGCCCGGTCACACTGTCCTCATACAGCCGCTTGAAGATGGCGGAGAGTTCCGCAATCCTTTTTTCTGCCGCTTCCAGCTCTTTCTTCTTTGCGGCGTTGCGGCGTTTGCTCCCGTCCTCGGTCTGGTCGGTCAACAGCTTCATAAACCGGGCTTCGTGCCTGGCGGCGTAGCTGGTGACTTTCCGTAGGTTCTCGGTCACTCCGGCGGTTAAAAGGTCGGTGCGGATAAAGTGCGCCGTACAGTCTGCCGTGCGCTTCTTGTAGCTGCCGCAGATATAGCAGTCCTGCCGCCGTTTTTCGGTCTGATACCTCTGCTGGTACATGACGCTGCCGCAGTCGGCACAAAAGAGTATGCCGGAGAACAAGCCCACTTCATCATAGCGGTTAGGGCGTTTGCGCTGCTTGCGTAGCTCCTGCACCCGTTCCCATGTGTCCCTGTCGATTATCTGTTCGTGGTGGTTCTCAAAGATTGCCTGTTTGTCCTCGCTGTTGTAGATAATCTTGCTGCACTTGTAGGATTGTGTGGTGGTCTTGAAGTTCACAAGGCAGCCCGTGTATTCCCGGTTTTCAAGGATATGTACCACGGTATTCGCCGCCCACTTGCACTCGTAGCCGGGGTGGTAGCGGCGTGTGCTTCCCGTCCGGCGGTATTCCAGCGTTCCCGGCGTGGGGATTTCCTGCTCGGTAAGCATACGGGCTATCTTGGTCGGTCCATTCCCCGCAAGGCATAAGCTGTAAATCTGCCTTACTACCGGGGCGGCTTCTTCGTCAATGATGAAATTTTCGTCCTCGTCCATGAGGTAGCCGTACACGGGCTTGCTTGTGACGGGCTTCCCACTCATGCCTTTTGAGCGTTTTACCGCCCGGATTTTCTTGCTCGTATCTCTCACCAGCCATTCGTTAAAAATGTTACGCAAGGGCGCAAAATCATTCTCGCCCTGTGCGCTGTCTACGCCGTCATTGATTGCAATGAAGCGGACGCCGTTCTGTGGGAAAATCATTTCTGTGTACATTCCCACTTGTAAATAATTTCGCCCTAACCTTGACATATCCTTTACGATAACCGTTCCCACAAGCCCCGCTTCAATGTCGGCAAGCATGGACTGGAAGCCGGGTCTTTGGAAATTTGCCCCGGAGAATCCGTCGTCCGTGTACCATTTGAGGTTGGAAAAGCCGTTCTGTTTGGCGTAGGCTTCAAGGATTCGCTTCTGGTTGCTTATGGAATTGGATTCGCCTTGAAGCGTGTCCTCGTGCGACAATCTCGGATATAGGGCGGTAATGCGTTTTTGGGTTGTCTGTCTTGTCATGGTTTCCTCCATTTCCGACAGCCAGCCTCACTATTCCGTAGGTCTATTATACCATAGGGCGGGGCTTGCTGTACAGTCCTTTTTGCTACTTTATGTCGAAAAATATCACATTATTTTATTAAGGATTATCGCATTACATAGCGTGTGCGGCTGTTCCCCCGGCTGCGCTTTCCGCTTCCAGCACTTTCATCATCTTGTCGGCGGCGGTGGCGGTAGTGCCTTGTTTGAAATAGCCGGAAACCACAAGGACGGTGTTCCCCCGGCGTACTTCTGTCACGCAATCCGGGCGGCGGGTGGGGCGGTCTTTTTTCATGGTGTCGGTCATAGGCAAATCTCCTTTCCGTTCAGCAGCTTTTTAAGGCGTTCCATTTTCTCCTTTGCTCTGGCTTTTCTGAAATTTTCCCCGGTAATGCGGACGGGGGTACACATTTCTGTAAGGCGGTCATAAATGCGGGCGTGGGCGGTGTCCTCCGGGTTCTGCAATTCCTCCAGCGTCAAATTTGTGGTGACAATCAGCGGCTTTTGGCTGCGGTATCGGCTGTCAATCACGTTATAGACTTGCTCTAAGCCATATTCCGTGCCACGCTCCATGCCGAAATCGTCAAGGATAAGCAGAGGGAAGCTGCAAAGGCGGGCTATGTACTCGTTCCTGTCCTTGTAGCTGGCGGCAAGGTCGTTGAGTATCAAGGCAAAGTTTGTCATGCACACGGAAACCTCTTTCTCCATAAGGGCATTGGCAACACACCCGGCAAAATAGCTTTTGCCTGTGCCGACATTCCCCCACAAAATCAATCCATAGTTCCCGGTGCTTACCCGTTCCCATTGCTCCACATAGGAATAGGCTTTGTGCATTTGGGGGCATTTCCCGTTGTCGTTTTCAAACGTCCATTCCCGCATAGCCGGGTCTGTAAATCCCTTTCGTTTCAGCCGTTCCACTTCCTCCCGGTGCTTGTATGCCCGGTGGCTGGCTTCCAGCGTTTCCCGGCGTTTGCGCTGGCAGTCACATTCTTTCGGGTGGCGGTCACGTCCGAAAAGGTTTTTCCCCTCGGTGAAGTAGGCTTCTTTGGGCTGGCGGCAGCTCCCGCAGTACAAAAGCCCGTCCTCGCCCGTGTAGTCCTCCGGCTGTGGCTCTGCTTCTGTGGCAAGCCGGAAAATGGCGTTATCATAATCACACATAAAATCGTCCTCCTTGTTCATGGTCTTTTACGCCCTGTTTACGGGGCGTTGTGTCTATGCGGTCAAAGGCTCTCGCCCTCTTTGTAGGAATAATCGGGGATTCCTTTTTTCGG
>BLLW01000053.1 GCA_011959285.1 Lachnospiraceae bacterium
TGACGGCTCCTTATGGGGGAGGAATGATTATCCGTGGGATAAGTATTTCAGCAATCATGCGGATGATTCTGTTCTGGACTGGAAACCATCAGGTGCGGAGCCTGCCATGCTTGACTCTAAAGTGCAGGCAAAGATTAATTCTACCATTGGCAAGAAAGCCATTGTTGTTCCGCCGGAACTGGAAGAAAAGATGAAGAATGACCCGGTACTTGCAAAGGGTGTTATGGCAAAAGTTGAGGGTCTTATAGCAGAACAGGATATTATGAATCCAAATCCCCGGAAAGGTTATCTGATTGCATTAGATGAAAATGGGAATATCGCGCACGCCTGCGTGACAAGTGAAAAGATGTCAGTGTCATCAGCAGAATTCATTGAAGCTCGCAAAGCAAGGGAAGAAAAACACGATGAGTATGAGAGGCTGGCGGAGGAAAGTGCTCTGAAACGCAAACGGATGGAGCAGGAAACAGACGAGAGATATTATCAGACTGGCATAAACAAAAAGGTGGTTTCGATTGCTGGATATGAAGTGGCGGGTATTTTGAGATAAGGAAGATCATGCCGGACTTACCGCGAGGGGCATGGGCGGCACTACATAGGAATCAAAGTTACATTATTTCCGTGTGCTTTTAAGGCTTTTTCGATATCCATCTTTTTCATTCCCGAAAAATGGTCGTTTCGTGCCATCGGGTATAAAATATATAATTTCTATGATATAATTCAGAGGATGTTTTTACTTTAGTGGGAACGGCTTTCTGCCAAAGTAATAGCAAATGGAAAGGGTGATATATGAATGTACGATGTGATAGTGGTCGGGGCGGGACCTGCGGGATGCACGGCGGCCAAGGCTTTAGCGGAAAAAGGCTATAAGGTTCTTCTAGTGGAAAAGTTCAGAATGCCCAGATACAAATCCTGTTCGGGCGTGCTGATAAAGAAATCAATAGAGCTTGTAAAGAAGTATTTTGGGGAGGCTGTGCCGGAAACTGCCATGTGTATCCCGGCAAGGAACAGGGGCATGATCTTCACAAATGACGTGGGGAAAGAATACCGCTTCGAACAGGAGGGGCTGAATGTATGGCGCAGCCATTTTGACGGGTGGCTTGCGGAAAAAGCAAAGGAAAGCGGCGCAGAGGTCATGGACGGCGTGGCGGCTCTTTCCTGCACGGAAAAGGACGGATTTGTGGAAGTCAGCCTGCACGGGCAGAAGAATTATACAGAGGGTGCAAGGTATGTCATTGACTGTGAGGGTGTTGTCGGAGCATTAAAACGGCAAATTGCAAGGCAATATGTCGGGAAGATTACCGGGGAAGTTCCCGGATATATAACCACATACCAGACTTTTAATCAGGGCAGCATAGACTTAGACCCGCATTACTTCTATGCGTACCTGCAGCCGGAACTTTCGGAATATGACGCATGGTTCAACGTGAAGGATGACCTGCTGGTGCTTGGGGTGTCTGTAAAGAATATGGATAAAATCGGGCATTATTATGGGCGTTTCATTGCATATATGGAGGAAAAGCACCGTCTGCGGATTGACAGGCAGACGAAGGAGGAAAAGTGGCTGATGCCGCATATCTGTCCGGGATGCCGTGTTGATTACGCCGTGGGGCGCATCCTTTTTGCAGGGGAAGTTGCCGGCTTCTTAAACCCGATGGGGGAGGGCATATCTGCCGGGATGGAGAGCGGGTACTGTGCCGCCGGTGCAGTAGTACAGCATTTCGATGATCCGGAAACAGTCCGGGATGCATACAGGCAAAGCACGGAAAATCTGAAATCCTATATGCAGCGCCAGTGGAGCCTTGTCGGGGGAATGGCTGACACGTTCAGGGAGATGGAATGATGGCTTGCTATCTAAAGTTCTGTCAGAAAACGGAATTAGAGCATAAATAGAGAATGACATGCTGAATTGACAGGATGACACGCCAAGCTGTAATCAAATGGGAAGCCAATACTATGAAAATGCAATGGTTCAATGGCATTCTGATTGTTGTATATATACTGATTTTATTACAAGCATAGAAATGAGCAACTACAAAGTGATATATAAAATCTATCATAGGGAAGATGACAGGAAACGTGCCAAACACAGTATTCCAGTAACTGCAATATACAGTTTGATATCATGTGTGGGAATAGGAATAACAGGTATCGTATTTGAAGCAAATGGAATTGAGAATACTACACTGCCAGCAATGAAAATATGTGGATTGTTGACTTTGGGCATAATGAGCGCAACAATAAGATTTTTATTTGAAAAATGAGTGTGATTGTGGCATTCTATTAGCAGTACAAATAGGGAGTTGAAAGGACATAAAAATGATTTCTGCAATTTATGACAGACGAAGTATAAGAAAATTCTTAGATAAACCTATATCCCAAGAAGATATTATGGATATTATCCAAAGCGGAGTAAAAGCACCTTCTTCTAAAAATAGACAGCCATGGAAATATATTGTGATACAAGGAAATGCAAAAGTAGAAATGCTAAAAGTTTTCCGCCAAGGAATTGAACGGGAAGAAAACGAAAGTGCATTATTACCACAAAGCAAACAACATATACCTGCGGCAAAATATACTGTGGATATAATGGAAGAAGCTCCAACGATAATTTTTATTATTAATTCTTTAGGGAAAGGTATTTTGTCAGAATTGACACCAGAAGAACATATTTATGAAATATGTAATATTCAATCTATAAGTGCTTCCATACAAAATATGCTTCTTGCTGCTACTGAAAAAGGAATAGGTAGCCTTTGGATATGTGATATTTATTTTGCATATTCAGAACTATGTGAATGGCTAAATAGTGACGGACAGCTTATCGCAGCGATTGCGTTTGGCTATCCTAATGAATTTCCTAAAGAAAGACCACGCAAAAAACTTGATGATATAGTTGAATGGAGAAATTAGACTATCAAACCCAAACCGACAACTTCTAGTTTGCCAAAACAACCATTACCATAATCACAATAGAATAGTTACACAGCGTCAAAGCGTATGGAAAACAAGTCTATGCGCTCTATTTTATTGTAAAGGAAGATTTATGAGCAAAGACATCAACACACAACAAAGAGCCACCCGACACTTCATTAAGGAAGACGATATGAAAAGGGCAAAGCTGAATAATGACAAAATCACTGTTTTATATTGCAGGCTTTCCAAAGATGACGGCACGCACAACGAGGGCATGCGTATCAGTATACAGAAAACCATGCTGAAAGACTATGCCAAGCGCAACGGTTTTCTGAACTGCCAGTTCTACGTTGAAATGAAAATCGCCTAATTAATACAATTGGCAACAACAAAATATCGGGGAATCGCAGAAAATAAAGGATTTCGGGACATTTGCTGTGACCGGGAGCCTTTATTGTTTTGTGAGTCGTAGCCGGTAGTGGACAGAAAAACGTTTAAATTCGCCCCCCCTCGTTTGTGGATTTGCCCCCTCTTGGTATGTTCAATGTGAACCCTCTAAAGGAAAAATCAAAAGATATGGTTGTATTGCTTAAAAGGCATAAAAATATTATAATACTGTCTGCAAAGCATGAATAAAGCCGAAAGGAGTTCACATATGGAAATTAGGGTTCTTCGCTACTTTTTGACAGTAGTCAGGGAGGAAAGCATTACAAAAGCCGCAGAAGTTTTACATATTACACAGCCGACGCTATCCCGCCAGCTTGCACAGATGGAGGAAGAAATCGGTGTCAGGTTGTTTGACAGGGGAACACGGAAGATACGGCTGACCAATGAAGGGCTTTTGCTCCGTCGCCGGGCAGAGGAAATTTTACAGTTGGTTGATAAAACGGAAAAAGAGTTAGTGGAGCAGGAAGAACAGGTAGAGGGAAAAATTTCGATTGGATGCGGGGAGGTTGCTTCTGTACAGATGCTTCCGGATCTGATTCGTAATTTCCATCAGAAATATCCCCTTGTTACCTTTGATTTATTTACGGCGACTGCAGATTTGGTAAGGGAGCAGATGGACAAGGGGCTGATTGATTTAGGGCTGCTCTTAGAGCCGGTGGAGATGGGAAAGTATGAATTCATCCGTCTGGATATGAAAGAAAAATGGGTGGTGCTGATGCCGCCGGGAGATTTGCTTGCAGGGAAAGAATCGGTTACAGCAGATGATTTAGCGGGACTGCCCCTGATCCTTCCAAGACGTTTGCAGGTACAGAGTGAATTGGCAAGCTGGTTTGGGGACTATTATAAAAATCTGAATATCCTGTTTACCAGTAACCTGAGTACCAATGGTGCGGTCATGGTGAGCAGGGGGCTGGCATATTCTCTGGTCATTGAAGGGGCAGTTCCTTTCTGGGATTCCTCAAAGATTGTCTGTCGGTCATTACATCCCGAACTTATGACAACGTGTGTTCTGGCCTAGAAACGGGAACAGCCTTTTAGTCTGGCGGCAACAAAATTTATAGAATACGCAAAATGCTTTTTAAGCATGGTGAGCCATAAAAACTAAGTATTTGATATGTATCAGGCATATGACTATAATGTAAGTGCAGGGATGAGGCAGGCGGCTTCGGAACTGCACTTACAGTTTTGTTATAGGAGGGAGGCTGTTTCATGGAACCAAATATCTTTGCTCTTTCTAAAGCCGGATTTAGTAAAGAGCAGATTGAAGAAATAACAGGGTGTGATGATAAGGAGATACGGATGCTGCGGAAATACAGGTACCTATTATTGGACGAAATACATGGAAAGCAGAAGATTCCTATCGGTCGTGTCACTTCTGATCTTGCGGTGTTTGAGAACCTTGACAGCCGGGAAGATATTACTTTTTCTCTGGTACAGTAAAAAGCAACGCCCACACGCTCTGTAATGGGCTTATGCTAATAATAATTTGGAGGTACTTAAGATGAAAACAGCGATTACAGTTGTACTTTCTTTGTTTATGATTTTGAGTTTGGCAGCTTGTGGAAATTCTGTGAAACAGACCGGACAGTCTTCTACGGAAGAGAAGCCGGTGGCAAGCACTGTGAATAATGAGGAATCTGCAGAAAACAGCACCGATGTAGAAAATACGGACACTTCTGAAGGACAGACGGACGAATCGGAGAATCCGGAAAATGCGGATATCCAGGAAGAACAGGGAAAAAAAGTGTTGGTGGTTTATTTTTCCGCTACCAACACAACAGAGGGTGTGGCGCAGCATATTGCAAACGGTCTGAATGCGGATACTTATGAGATCGTTCCAGAAGAACCGTATACGGATGCAGATCTAAATTATAATGACAATAACAGTCGTACCATGATTGAAATGAATGACCCGGCTGCCCGTCCTGCTATTTCTGGTTCGGTGGAAAATATGGAACAGTATGATATTGTGTTCATTGGATATGCTGGTGGTATAATAGGACTAAATCAAGAGAAGCCCACAAAACAAGGGTTTGCACTGGTTTAGTCCTATTTATTTAAGCCCATTATGGTGGAGATTAGGACAGCGCTGGACGAAAATCAAAAACCTACATCAAAGAAGTCAGAAATGCCCATCACTGATGCGGCCATACTATGGCTTTTAAGAAATGCGAGGTGAAACAGAATATTTAGCAGTTAGGAAGCAATTATTTTATTGCGTGATAAGGACTATTCAAGTGTACGTGCTTGGGTAGTCCTTATCTTTTTGCAGAATTTAAGGAGGATGGGAACGTATGGAACTGAATGAAATGGAAAAACGGCTACTGTACCAGACAGAAGGAAGTGAATGGTATGCCGTCCTGCATGAGCTGGCTATGGCTTCAAGGTATGCAAAAGACCCGGACAGGCGAAAAGCGGCGGACAGCCTTATTAAAAAGCTGAACTCCCTGACGGATGGTGAGTGCATGGAGGTTGTATACGATATCAGGAAAAACTACAGGCTTCCCAAAGGAAGCAGGACTGTCGGCGAGATGCTTGCGGAGGCAAGGCAGAGATCCGGCGCTGAACAGTTAAAAGGGCATGACATCATGGCGCTGGAACGGTTTGACCCGGAAGTGCGCCACATGGTCATCTTTGAGGTGCTTTCAGGTGATTCCTTTGCAGGCAGTAAAGGCGACAGGGTGCGCCTGTTCCTGACGGATGCCGGGTACCAGAAATTTAAGGGCAGGCAGGAGCAGGGGGAGGTCAGGATAGAGAACCATGCGAAGGTTGCACCGGGCGGCCATCTGCATTATGGCCACAGCAGGGATGGAGACCGTAGCCGGTAGAGTGGACATTTGGAAAGGGGGTTTTGATATGGCAGTATTCCGGGTAGAGAAGACAAAAGATTTCACCGTCATGAGCAACCAACATCTCCGCAACGGGAAGTTATCGCTGAAAGCAAAGGGGCTCCTATCCCTCATGCTTTCACTGCCGGAGGATTGGGATTATACAACAAAGGGGCTTGCCTGCATCTGCAAGGACGGGGTGGATTCCATTGGAAGCGCCTTAAAGGAATTAGAGCAGCATGGGTATCTCACAAGGCGGCGCATCCGTTTTGAAAACGGGCGGCTGGGGGATATCGAATACATGATACATGAAAAGCCGGTAAGCGGGGAACCAGAAGGGGATTCACCTGAACGGGAAAATCCAGAACAGGTAAAACCAATACAGGCAAAACCAAAACAGGAGGAGCCTGGACAGGTAAAACCCGCACAATTAAATACTGATCCATTAAACACAGACAGATTAAATACACATCAATCAATCTATCCGGCAGGATGCCGGGATGGGATGGATCAGATGGAACTGGCAGATGCATACCGGGAGATTATTCGTGAGAATGTTGAGTACAGTATTTTAACGGAACGTTATGGGGAACAGCGGATGGATGAAACAGTTGAACTGATGCTGGAAGTAGTTCTGTCAAAACGCCCCTATATCCGCATAGCAGGCGACGATTTCCCCAGGGAGGTTGTGAGGGGCCGGTTCTTAAAGATCAATTCCAGCCACTTAGAGTATGTCTTTGGCTGTATTGACAAAAACACCACAAAGGTAGGGAATATCAAGGCGTACCTGCTGGCGGCACTATATAACGCCCCGGCGACAATGGACAGCTATTACCGGGCGGAGGTCAACCATGATCTGTACGGTACATAAGCGCAGAAAACTCAGAGGAAAAGGAGAAAAATTTATGGAACAGATTTACAGGATCGGCATTGACCATGGGTATGGGAACATCAAGACGGCACACCACATTTTCCAGTCGGGAGTGGTGCAGAAGGGGAGCATCACAGAATTATCCGGCATGGTGGTTGAGCTTGAAGGAAAATTTTACGAGATTGGCTCCACCCATAAGGAGTACCAGATGGACAAGGTATGGGATGAAGATTACTACGTGCTTACCCTTGCGGCACTGGCGAAGGAACTGCAGGGCAGGGGGATATGCAATGCATCCGTCATCCTTGCGGCAGGGCTCCCCATCAAGTGGCTGGAAGAGCAGGCAGGGGCATTCCGAAAATACCTGATGCAGAAGAAGGAAGTGGTTTTTAAATGCAATGGCACACGCTACCATGTGAAGATTGAGGATGTGGAGATTTATGCACAGGGATTCGCCGCCATTGCTGAAAACCTTAGAGACTATCAGGGATTCAATATCGTGGCGGATATCGGGAACGGGACCATGAACGTTATCTTTGTGGTGGACGGCATCCCCGATTCCACCCGCTACTATACGGAGCGTTTCGGCGTAGACTGCTGTGTGATAGAGATGCGGAGCGAACTGACAAACAAGGTGCATTCGGTGGTAGATGACCTTATCGTGAAAAAGGTTTTAAAGGATGGAACCGCAGAGATTGGCGAGAAATACCTGAAAGCAATCGGGGAATGCGCTACGGAATATACCGAAAAGATCATGCGGAAGTTGCGGGAATATGGCTACAATGAAGAACTGGCGAAGCTCCATTTCCTTGGAGGCGGAGCCATGCTGATGAAGCACTTTGGGAAGCTGGATAAAAACAGGGTGCGTTTCATTGAGGATATCAACGCCAATGCCAAAGGCTATGAATACCTCTCCCACCAGCGCCGGATCAGGAAGCTCCGGCAGAAGTAGGGGAGGGAAAAACAGATGAGCGATAAAAGAGGGATAATCAAAAACATCAAGCCGGTATTCTGCCGGTTTGATATGGATGATGAGCCGGAGCGGAGGGCGTGGCAGATCATCCAGAAACTTAGCAAGGGGAACGGGGAAGGGAAGAACCGGAGCTATAACAGCATCATTTCAGAGGCCGTTGTCGGGTATTACGATAAAGTGACCATGAGCCACGAGGAATTATTGGAAAGACTTGAACAGGTTATACATAAGGAAGTGGCAGCGATCCCCGGCGTTCCTTTGCAGATACCATACCCCTATCCGGCAGCCCAGCCCCAGCAGACGGGGCGGCAGCAGGAACAGGCAGCCCCCAAAACCGAAGAACTGAATGAAGCCGCCCTGGACTTTATGGATGGCTTCATGGGAATGTAGCAGGGTGCTTTATGCATCCTGTTTTTTCAGGCAATTCAAAGGGAAGGCAGGTCATGCGTAAAAACAAAATACAGAAATGTATTTGCAGTTTATTTGTAAGGGAGAAATCATTGAAGGAATACAGGATCAAAGATGTGGACATACACGAATTCCTGCATTTTATCATGGAAGATGGCGGAAAGCTCCCGGCAGATTTTGATATGTTACAAAAGAGCGGAAACTATCTCATCCATGTGGATGGGGAAAAGGCATTCTGTTTAAATGAGCGGGAAATTTATCTGAAGGACAGCATGGAAAACCTGATGGCAAGGTCATTGCCATACTTTTCAGATACACGCATTTCTTTTTCCGTACGCATAAAGGACAGGCCGGGAAAGGCAGACATAACGATCCTTGATAACCGCAGGCTTTCCAAAGAGATCACGAGGAAACAGGCAAAAGGGAAATCCCTTACTATCCGCTACAGGAGCGGAAAAACCAAGAGCACCCGCCTTTCCACAGAGCAGTACATCAGAGGCCCGTTCGGGGAGAAGGTCAGCTGTATCTGCTATGCCTACCTTGCGGATGCGCTGATACGGATGCGGCAGGATATGTTTTCCGGCAGGGGAGACTTTTTACCCTTTGTCTACCAGGCAGAAAATGAACGCTCCCTGTCAGCAACGGTACGGGAAATCCATACCATGTGGGAGAAAACCTTTGAAGCGGCATCCATGGAGCAGTTCCGCAGGGATTGGGAAGAAATGCAGTCCTTGCGGATAATGGACCAGTACAATTACCAGAGGGGCAGGCCGGACAGCGAGAGGATCAAGTCCTTCCAACAGGAGATAAAACAGGCAGGGTACCAGCAGGTGACGGAACAGATGGCGGCGCAGGCGGCTTCCTTCAACCTTCCGGTTTTTTCCCTGACAAAAAGAGGATTCATTGCCCATGTCAGGGAGATCAATGCACTGGATAAGAAAGCGCCTGTCTTTATGAAGAAGGACTGGCTTGTGATGCTGGATATCCTTGCCAATAAGAAAGAGATCCCATGTTCCCGGAATACACTGGTATGCCTTAAGAATGCGGCAAGGGATGCATACGGTAAAGCGGAGGAAGCCGACAAGCCGCAACTGGCAGGCATAGCGGCAAAAATAAGCTGTTTCCTTGAAGCAGTGGATAAAAAAGGGATATCCGGTATTTTACGGGATGACGGTATCCTTTTCAGTGAAAACCCAGAGCTGCCGCCTTTCCTTTCCAATACAGAAAAAGAAAGGTTCCGCCATATCTATGAGACAGGGGCAAAGGAGCAGATGGCAGTGGCAGAAAGAGCCGCCTATTACCCTGCAAGAGAAAGATAGCTGATGTGTGGGGAAGTGCGGCACAGCCGACACCCCCGTATACTTTGCCTTGTCAACCCTCTCATTGGGGAGGGCAGCCGCTGTCAAGGATTTTCGGCTAGGACTAAAATACTTGACAGCGGATGTTCTCCCCGATACAATGCAGGCGGCAAAGTATGCGGGAGAATAGCCGAAAAAGTGGAACCGCCACCTGTAATCCCGGATGATTTCAAAAAACAGCGGTTTGATATCCGGTCATTTTCAAGCGATTTCAAAAAATGAGGAATCGATATCAAGACATTTTCGGGCGATTTCAAAAGCCGGAGGTTTGATATCCGGATATTTTCAGGCGATTTCAGAAAACAGGGAATTGATATCAAGGCATTTTGAGACGATTTCAAAAACCGATAGTTTGATATCCGCCTGTTTTCAGGTGATTTCATTTCCAGCGGTTTTGATTTCACCTTCCCGGTTTCTTATATCAAAACCCTAAAGTTGTAAAATATTGACTCAAATCGTTATATTGCTATTTTTTATGGATGCTAGACAGTACTCAAACCTTTGATTTTACTGGCTTTTTTGACAATTTTTACTTGCTCTATATTTGAGTATATATTATAATGAAGATATATAATATATACTCAAAACGTAAGGAGTACACTATGCCAGCAAAAGCATCCGGTAAAATAAAAACATCTATAATCAGGCAAACCCAAAAGAACGGAGATATCTACATTCTTGAGCGTCAGACCATTTACGATCCAGAGAAAAAATATAACAAAGTACTGAGTACAAAACTTATTTCCAAAATCCCAAAAGGTTCAGAAATTCCGGTTCCGACACGGCCAAAACGTACAAAAAGCTCTAATTCTGACAAAAAAACAGAAATTGTTTCGGCTAAAAGAAACCATGTCGGGATGATGGATATCATTGATCACATAGGCACAGTATCAGGCATTGATGATGCTATTTATTCATCCACGGATCTTGGTACTGCACAGAAGATAATTTCGCTGGCGAGATATCTACTTGCAACAAACGGACAGCCCTTGCCAGGGATCCAGACCTGGCAGTATAATCACCCGCTGCCTTATGAGGACGGTATTACAGAAGATGTATATCATAATCTCTTTGTTTCCATCGGACTTGATGAGAGTCTTCAACAGAACTTTTTCAAACACCGCTGTGAGCTTTTGCAGGCTGGTGATGCGCTCGCATATGACTCGTCTACCATATCCACCTATTCTACAAATCAGAATGAAGCGAGATATGGATTTAACAAGGCTCATGATGACCTGAAAACCATCAAACTACTGACGTTGTACTCCATAGAAAACAGGCAGCCAATTGCCTTTACCAAGCAGCCGGGAAATCTTCCGGATGTAACGTCTGTGACAAACGCTATAAAGCAGCTTTCTGCGCTTGGCGTCAATACAACGGAGATTGTCACTGATAATGGTTATTACTCTGAGCAGAATTTTTCCGAACTGCTCCAGGCAGGCTTTGACTTCATAACACTTGGAAAAACCAGCGTCAAATGGATCAGACCTGAAATAGATAAACAGCGCGAGGCGCTTGATGATTTCAGGTCGCTCTGTCCCTATGATCAGACAACACACGGCGTATCCGTTATGCTTATGCATGACTTTGAGAAGATTCGCAAATATACAAACCACAAAAACGGCGCTGAAAAAGGGACTGTAGAGACCTTTTCCAAAAGGATATATCTCAACATTTTTTTCGATCAGTCCAGACAGACTGCTGACAAAGCAGCCTTTGATGCTGACTTATATGAGCTTAAAACACTGATTGAAAAGGGTACCCCTTTAAGTGAATTATCTGACGCAGCTCAGACAAAGGTGAAGAAGTATTTTATCGTCAAAAAATGGGGCAGTAAAATAACCGTTGTCCCCAATAACAAAGCCATCTCTGAAGCGAATAAATACCATGGATATTTTGTGCTTGTTTCCAATAAAGAAAAGTATCCATTTGAATGTCTGCGTAAATACCGCAAGCGAGAAACTATCGAGTCCTTTTTTGAGGCGGAGAAGCAACACGCTGACGGTACTCGCACCAGAGTGTGGTATACAGACACTCTGCGCGGCAGAATGTTTGTACAGTTTGTTTCACTGTGCTATTACGAATATTTTAGCGAAGAAATACGACGTTTAAAGAACTCACTTGGGAACAAAACCGGTGATGAAGCACATGATAAAAAAACAGTTATTGATGACGAGCTTAGCCTTAAATCATGGCTGTGTAATACACCGCTGTATCTGCAGTTACAGTGGTTCGATACAGTGGAAAATGTCGACGTATCTGTTAAGTTAAAACGGCGCAGATGGACATCTGAAATAACTGCAAGGGATGCTCTGTATCTTGAAAAACTGGGCGTAATTCTTAGCTGATTATTTGAGTATACATTATACGACTTTTAGGTTATTAAGGAAAACACCGCCCCCACATTATTGCTTTTTCCCTCAATCAGTGTTATTATTTTAACGAAGTAATTCTCCAAATAACAAAATTAAACAAATCATACGAGGTGAAAAGAAATGAGTAAAACATTTGCTGATTTAATTGCCAAAGTCAATGAGTGCGGCATGAAAAAAGTTGCCGTTGCCGTTGCCCAAGACTCTGCTGTGCTTGAGGCTGTCAAGGCTGCCAAGGAAAGGAAGATTGCCGAAGCGATCTTAGTCGGCAACGAACAGAAGATCAAGGATATCGCCGCATCCCTGAACATGGATTTAAGCGGTTTTGAGATCATCAACGTGGAGGATACCACAGAAGCGGCGCTCACTGCAGTGAAACTGGTTCATGAAGGAAAAGCCGATATGTACATGAAAGGTCTGATCGACACCAAAGGCTTCTTAAAGAGTGTACTGGATAAGGAAGTAGGACTTCGCACCGGCAAGCCCTTATCCCACGTATGTGTATTTGAAATCCAAGGCATCGACCATCTTCTCTTCCTGACCGATGTGGCATTCATCCCTTATCCCACATTAGAAGACAAGGTCAATATCATCCACAATACCCTTGAGATCACCAGTGCCTGCGGCATCGAGAATCCCAAGGTAGCCCCTCTTGCTGCCGTTGAAGTGGTCAATCCTAAGATGCCTGCAACCGTAGAAGCAGGAGAACTGACACAGATGAATAAGGAAGGCAAGATTACCGGCTGTATCGTGGACGGACCTTTATCCTTAGACCTTGCCATCGATGCGGAAGCTGCAAAACACAAAGGCGCTACCGACAGAGCGATCCAGGGGGATGCAGATATTCTTCTCTTCCCTGACATTCATGCCGGAAACCTTGTGTATAAATGTCTGGTACATACCGCCAAAGTTGTAAACGGAAACATCTTAACAGGAACCAAGGCGCCCGTTATCTTAACTTCCCGTTCCGACGACTTTGAGACCAAGGTAAATTCCATTGCATTAGGCGCTGTTGTGGCTCATGCAATGCAAAATAAATAAATTGATCATGGAGGAAAGCAAATGGCTATCAAAAGTTTAATTATCAATCCCGGTTCCACCTCCACCAAAATTGGTGTGTTTGAAGACGAGACCCTCTTATTTGAAGAGACGCTCCGTCACTCTACAGAGGAAATCGCACAGTACGCTTCCATCGTAGACCAGAAGGATTTCCGTAAACAAATTATCCTCGATCTTCTTGCAGAAAAGAATTTTGACATCAAATCCCTGCAGGTAATCGTCGGACGCGGCGGTATGCTAAAGCCCATTCCCGGCGGCACTTACGCAGTAAGCGATGACCTGCTGGAAGATTTAAAGATTGGAAAACAGGGGCAGCACGCCTCCAACTTAGGCGGTATCCTTGCCCGTGAAATTGGCGATTCTATCGGTGTTCCTTCTTATATCGTAGACCCTGTAGTAGTCGATGAGCTGATGCCCATCTCCAGATACTCCGGCGTTCCCGAACTGCCCCGCACCAGCGTCTTCCATGCGCTGAACCAGAAGGCAGTTGCAAAGCGTTACGCGAAAGAGCAGGGCAAGCCCTACGACTCCTATAATCTGATTGTGGTCCATATGGGCGGCGGCGTTTCCGTAGGCGCACATGAAAAGGGACGTGTGGTGGATGTATTTAACGCTTTAGACGGTGACGGCGCTTTCTCCCCCGAAAGAGCCGGCGCAGTTCCCTCCGGCGCACTGATCAAAATGTGCTTTTCCGGTAAATACAGTGAAAAAGAAGTATACAAAAAGATTGTTGGCAACGGCGGCTTCAACGCTTATGTGGGCACTAACGATATGCGCGATGTGGAAAAGATGGTAAATGACGGCGATGAAAATGCCGCCCAAATCCGCGAAGCATTCATCATGCAGGTTGCCAAAGATATCGGCTCCATGGCGTGTGTGCTGAAGGGAAACGTAGACCAGATCATCGTTACCGGCGGCATTGCTTACGATAAGGTTGTTGTAAGCGGACTCAAGGAGAGAGCAGGCTTTATCGCTCCCATCACCGTATATCCTGGCGAAGATGAACTTCTTGCTTTGGCGCAGGGCGCATTACGGGTTATGAACGGCGAAGAAAAGGCTATGGTATATTAATCATAATATGATAAAAGACCTTTAAAGATAACGAGGCGGTTTCCTTTACGGAACCGCCCCCTTTTTCATCCTCTTTTCTCTTCGGCAGAATCACTGCCCGACTCTATATGCTTTTTCTCTTCCCGATTTTCTTTGTTATTCCGCAGGTACCTCCTCACGATACATAAGAGCGCTACACTGATTACGGATACAAAATCTTGATAAGGTGTGGTATCCCCTACAATCATATGTCTTGCAACAAGGAAAATCAGAACATCAATCACATTCTCTGAATTTGGTCTGCACAGCATGACCAGAAATTCAATACCAATCACAATCATGAAAATCTGATCCATATACTGCTTGATTGCAGAAGTATCCGTCATAAGCATCTGAAAGATCTCTACGTTCCGAATCAAGCTGAAAATAGAAAACACAAGTCCGATCAACATCAATACCGCAGTTACCATTTCCAGCGCATTACATAAAATCTGGATATATTTTTTTACTTTTCCCAGCTTACTCAATGAATCCCACATCGTATCACCTCATTTATCATATTTTCCCCATCTATCTGTCATGTGCTGACCTTGCAAACAAAAGGAACATAGGGAAAATCTCCAATCTTCCTGTCAGCATGGCAATGGAAAGCACCACCTGTGCCCAATCTGAATAGATGCTGAAATTCGCCATGGGACCCACCAAATGAAGCCCCGGTCCGATATTATTAAAACAGGATATTACTGCCGTAAAATTCGTGGTAAAATCAAAACCGTCCAACGAAACAATCAAAGTAAAGACACACAGCAAAATCATATAGGAAGCCGCATAAATCCTGGTGGAACTGAGCGTTTTCTTATCTACTGGCTTACCGTTTAATCTTACCGTTACAATCTCTTTGGGATTGATGATCTGTCTGATTTCAGCAATAGAAGATTTTACTAAGATCAACACTCTGGATACTTTCATCCCACCCCCGGTGGAACCTGCACATGCCCCTATAATCATCAAGAGCACCAATAGATGCTTGGAAAACTCCGGCCACATCTCAAAATCCACCGTAGCAAACCCCGTCGTGGTGATAATACTTGCCACTTGGAAAAATGCCTGCCGCAGACCATGCAAAAACCCGCCCGCATAATGGATGATGTTGCATGCAATAGCAACCGTGGATGCCGCCACAACCATGAAAAAAACCTTTACCTCCTCCATGGTGAACGCTTCCTTGAACTTGCGGAGCATAATCAGGTGATACACGCTGAAGTTCACACCAAACAGAATCATAAAAATCCCCAGCGTAATTTCTATTGCCAGGCTGTTATAGCCCGCTATACCTGCTGATGAAACGGCAAATCCGCCGGTACCGGCAGTACCGAAGGCAATACAGAAACTGTCAAAAGTCTTCATCCCGAAGATATGAAGAAGTACCACCAGAATCAATGTCATGAACGCATAAATTCCATACAGAATCATGGAGGTCGTCCGCATCCTAGGCACCAGCTTGCCCGCCGTAGGACCCGGGACCTCTGCGCGCACCAGATGCATGGAATTATCATTTTCCATAGGCATGACCATCATTACAAATACCAGAACGCCCATTCCGCCGATCCAGTGGGTAAAGCTTCGCCAGAACAGCACGCCATGACCTAAATTTTCCGGAGCTGAAAGAATCGATGCTCCTGTAGTAGTAAATCCAGATACGATTTCAAACAATGCATTCCAATAGCTGTCAAATCCGTCACTTAAGTATAGCGGCGCCGCTCCAATCAAGGAAATCACAATCCAGGCTGCCGCAACGATAAAATACCCATCCCTGCTGCTCATTCTTTTTTCCGATTGCCTGACGCGTGTAAAAAATGCACCTACGATTGCCGCCGGTATCATGGTAAAAATAAATCCCAGGGCGTCTCCGTCCTGATAAGCCAATGATATCAGTAATGCAGGTATCATCAATATGACTTCCGTCAAAATAATTTTTCCTATAATACTGATAATAATCCTTTTATTCATGACATCCTAATGCCTTGTGCCTTCCTTCTTACTTCTATCCGCCTGACCTTCGTTCGGTCTATTATGATTATTCTGCAAAAATATCTTCCAGGCGCACGATCTGCCAGTTGATAGTTGCCACCAGCGCCGTGTCTCCCGGCATGAGCATATCATCGCCCCTTGGAATGATTGTTTTACCGTCTCTTATGATGCATCCTAATAAGATATTTCTTTTTAGCCTTAAATCCTTTAACGGGATATTCAGATTTTTATCTTTTTGGTCTATCTTAAACTCAATAAATTCAATCTTGCCGTCCATCAAGCGATAGAGAGATTCTACCGCGTCATTATCCTCTGCATTTAATAATGAACGACTGTACCCTAAGATCCTGTCCGCCGCAACATCCTCCCTGGAAATCGTACAGATCCTGCTCCCTGCTTTCATCACCTTAAGCCTTGACTTAGCATTGATACGGGATACCACCTTGTTAATCCCCTGAGATTCTGCATACATGGCAGCAATCAGATTATACTCATCGTTTTCCGTCATGGCAATAAATGCGTCTGTATTGGCAATATCGCTTTTCGACATAGAGTCAAAATAAGCAAGCGCATCATCGCACATCACCGCCGCACCTGAAATCGCCGCTGAAATCTCCTTGGCAAGTTCCCTGCGTTTCTCGATCAGCGTAACTTTTGCCCCCTGCCTGTGAAGAACTTCCGCAAGATAATAGGAAATCCTTCCTCCCCCTGCGATCATGACAGACTGCAGCGGCTTCACCGGAAGTTTCAATTTTTTGAAAGACTTTCTAAACTCTTCTGCGGCTCCCGTCAAGTATAATACGTCGCCTGACTGTATCACCGTATCCCCTTTCGGTACAAATGCCTTCTCATCCCTGACCACCGCACAGATCAGCAGATTGATTCCCATATTTTTGTTGATTTCAATCAAAGACTTTGCATTTAAGGGAGACTCATCTCCCACCGTCATCTCCACAAGTTCTGCCCTGCCTCTTGCGAACACCTCAACCCTGGTCGCCAGCGGAAAACGGAGCAGGCGATAGATTTCCATTGCTGTCGCCATCTCCGGATTGATGATCATAGACAGCCCCAGCTTGTCCTTATAGAAACGGTTCTGCTTTGCATAATCTACATCCCTGATTCGTGCAATTGTGTGTTTTGCTCCCAACATATGAGCAGTCAGACAACTTAAGATATTGAGCTCATCCGAATCCGTCACGGAAATAAAAATGTCTGCTTCATTTGCCCCTACATCCTTTAAAACAGCATAAGAAGCGCCGTTTCCCTGAAAGCCAATGACATCGACCGTATTGCTCATGCTGTCTATTACACTTTCTTCCCTGTCGATGATCGTAATCCTGTATCCGTCACGTGCCAGATGCACGGCGAGGGACTTGCCGATTTCTCCGCCGCCTACGATAAATATTTGCATTTGATTGCGGTATTTCATTTTAACTTCTTTTCTCCATTCCGTTTTGACCATTTCTAATGCTAAAGCACTTACATTGTACTCATTTTTTTGCCAGAATACAACTAATATTTAAAATTAAAAAATGGCTTTCAGCAAATACCGCCTTTGAAAGCCATTTTTTATATTTTTTTCCAATCCTGTTTTTGTTTTGCTATTTAACACATAGCAATTTCTTTCTCTGTGCAAATCTGCGCACCTCTTCCGTCAGCAGAATCGTTCCATTGGCAATGGCGTCCGGACAGGCGCCGCTGATGTGAGGCGTTACCAGCAGATTATCCAATTCGCCTGTGACAAAGGGATGCCCTTTATAAAGAGGTTCATAGGCAAAGACATCCAGTGCAGCGCCCCCGATTTGATGATTCCTTAACGCTTCAATCAGATCTTCCTCCACGATAACTGCACCTCTTGAATTGTTTATCAGGTACGCACCTTTCTTCATACGGGAAAAAGCTTCCTTATTAAAAAGTCCCTTTGTCTCCTCTGTCACTTTCATATGGCAGGAGATAAAATCCGCTCTTTCCAAAAGGGTCTCAAAATCCACCAGTTCTATTCCCGGCGCATCTACTTCCACTTTTGACATATAGGGATCGTAAATCATTAAGTTAGCGCCAAAGCCTTTTAAAATAGCAGCCACCCGGCGTCCAATGCTTCCATATCCCACGATTCCTGCCGTCTTTCCGTGAATCTGGGGTCCCTGAAATTGTACATAGGGATGGCATTCTTTTACCTTTCCCCATGTTACATCCGTCTTCATCTCCGACGGCGCTTCATCCAGAACAGCCTTACCGCTTAAAATGGCATGATTTGCCTCCGACACATGACGAATCAGATTCAGAAGGAGCGCCACGGCAAATTCCGCTGTGGCATCCGAATTTCTTCCCGGCGTGTAACTCACCATAATGCCTCTTTCCTTTGCCGCCTGCTGATCCACATTGACTGGATTGGCGCGGGCACATACAATCAGCTTCAAGTCCGGACAGCTGTCTATCACCTCCCGCGTCACTTTATCATAACTTGTAATCAGTACCTCTTTTCCCTGAAGCTTCTGTATAAGTTCATCGGAAGTCAAGATCTTTCCGCTGACCTTCCACCCGGCAAACTCCAGATTGCAAAACTCATAGAGCTCTTTTAGCAGTGCATCTTCTGCCTCCGCTGTAAACAATACGTTCAATTTTTCCATTGCTTTGCCCTCCATGCCCAAAATGGCTCTACCGCCTTTTGTGTCAATTTATACATCCGGAACAATTCTGTATACTGCGTGTGCTTTTTCATATCTGGCAAGTAAGTCTTTTTGACTGTCAGAAAATGCTCCCGCACCTTTTTTGTACTGCTGATACACCCCGACATGATGGCAGCGGATAACGCCGCACCTTTCGCCGTCAGCTCTGAAGATTCTGTAATCAACACATCGACTCCCAGTACATCGCTGATCATCTGCGCCCAGACTGCATTTTTAGAGCCTCCTCCCGAAAGGTATACCGTCTTTAAAGGACCGCTTTTGCTAAGGCAGTCCCGGATTGCCATCGACACCCCTTCCAGCACCGCGTAAATCATATCCATCTTGCTCGTGTTCTGACGGATTCCCAAAAACTGTGCTGTGGCATCGGGTCTGAAAAAGGGCGCACGCTCTCCTGCCAGGCTTATATGTGGGTGATAAAGAAGACCACCCTCCCCGGGCATTCTTCCTGCAAGTTCTTTTTCTATCCTTGCGAACATTGTCTCCGGCTCTTCTCCTTCAAATAGCGTTTTCACTGCCCAGTCCAGATTGGGAGCTGCCGCCATACAACCAATTCCCCTGCCAAGGCAGACCCCGTCTATAGTATATCCCCATCCGCCCAGCTGCTCATCCGGCTCATAAGCCTCCATGATACTGGTAGTCATACCCGTTGTTCCAAGGATAATACACGTATCCCCCGGACGCACAGCGCCCAGACCAGCACAGGCAGATAGTACATCCAACATGCCGCCCGAAACCGGCAGTCCCTCCGGCAGTCCTGTCAGGCTGCCTGTCTGCGCTGTCACTGCTCCTGCACGGTCACAGGAGGCGATCAGCGGAGGCAGCTTTTTCTCCATATCCGGAATTTCTAACGCCTTGAATACATCATACGCATATTCTTTCGTCCGGATATTCACACAGCTTGCCGATGCGTCACTGAGCTCCCAGAAGATTTCTCCGGTAATCCGATAACGTATATAATCCTTACAAGTGAGAAAATATGCTGTCTTTTGGAATAGCTCCGGTTCATTCTCCCAAAACCACTTGATCAGCGTCAAAGTAGAACCATTCTTAAAATAAGTTCCCAGAGTCTGCCGCATCCAAGGGTAATCTTCTCTTTCCTTCAGCGAAGCCGTCAACTCAAATGCTCTGGCATCATTCCACAAGATGGCATTTCGCACCGGCTTTCCCTGTGCGTCCAGCGCCCAAAGCCCTTCCCCCTGACCGGAAACCCCAAGCCCAACGAGAATCGCCTTTTTGTCTTCCAGGGCGCCTACTGCCTCCTTCAGGGCAGCAGCCACATTCCGCCACAATTCCTCCATATCCTGTTCCATATGGTTTCCTTTAGATATCACTGTATTTTCCCTTGCCGCGGACAAAATTTCATTGCCGAACGTGTCAAACACAACTGCCTTTACATTGGTGGTTCCGCAGTCGATTCCTATCATATACTGGCTTTCCATTTTTTCCTCCCTTCCGAAGCGTTTTACGCGAAGGAGGCGAGCGAAATGTCAGATTTCGCTCTGCCATCATAGAATTTGTGACGCTTCAGCACAAATTTTTGGTAGAATAAATTGCTATCAAGCAATTTATTCTGCCTGCCTCCCTTCCGAAGCGTTTTACGGTGACATTCCGCTTAATGATTACAGAATTTCCTTAAGCAAATCTATAATCTGCTCTTTAGAGGGCATAATCGGATTTCTTCCAATGTTTCCGTCCCTCATTGCTTTTTCCGCAATATCCTTAAGTTCTTCTTCCTTTGCGCCAAACGCGGAAAGTCTTTTTGCCGTTCCCACTTCCTCTGACAGCCGGATTACTTCCTCCAGAAAGACATCCGCGGAAGCTGTATCTTCCATTTCTCTGCAGCGTTCTCCAAACAGCATGCGCCCCAAATCCGCGTAAAGCATCTCCGACACCTTCCTGTTGATGCGGATCACACCGGGAAGCACCATTGCCGTGCATAATCCGTGCGGCATGCCATAAGTAGCCCCTAGGGCGTGAGCGATGGCATGTGCCAGTCCCACACCACTGTTGCAAAATGCCATTCCTGCCAGAGACTGTGCATAAATCATCTGCCGGCGCAGCCCCAGATTTTCCGGCTCCTTTATGACCTCCCGTAGATTGCCGAACACCAGCCGGATTGCCGATGCTGCCAATTCTCTGGTTAGTCCATAGCTGTTATTGCATACATAACTCTCCACCGCATGGGTCAAGGCATCCATCCCTGTTGCCGCCGTCACATGGGAAGGCAGGCTCACCATCAGCTCTGGATCGTTTATGGAGGCAAAAGGCAGCGCATGAATATCCTTACAAATAATCTTCTCATGCTTTTCTTCATCCGTAATCAGATAGGCACGGGAAATCTCACTTGCCGTCCCAGCCGTCGTGTTGACCGTAAGTAATGGCACCCCCTGCTTTTCGGACCGGTTCAGCCCTTCATAGTCTTCCACCTTTCCCCCGTTTGCTGCCAGAATACTGACTGCCTTGGCACAGTCATTGGGAGAGCCGCCTCCCAGTCCTATGATTACATCGCATTGATGTTCCTTAAGCATATCCACCGCTTCATAGACATTTCTCTTCGTAGGGTTCGGCTGCACACCGTCATACCGTTTCCAAAAAATATCCTGTCCATCCAGAACCGCTTCTATCCGGGATGAGATTCCGCACTTTACCAGATTTTCGTCTGTGATTAAAAGCACTCTGCTCCCCTTGCATTGACTGACCAGACTGCCAAGCTGCTGTATACTTTCCTCCCCGAACAAGTTGACTGCAGGCATTACAAATTCTTTCATCTTTTCCTCCATTATCGTTTACAGCATATGGTATTTTTCTCTCAGTTTGTGCTCAATCTCTGCGCTGAGCACCTGTGGCGTCCCCACCTGCCGTGCCATATGATAAATCTTGGCAGCATCCTCCACGTACACCGCCCGGATATACGCCTGCGCCAGATTTGCTCCAAATGCCACCACACCGTGATTGGCAAGAAGACATGCATTCCTGCGGGGCTCTTTCATAACTGCCACTGCATTTTCCCCCACCTCGGGCGTTCCCGGCATGCCAAACTCGGCAAGGGGAATATCGCCTCCTAAGAAAGGCAGCATTTCTACCAGCACAAGGGGAATCCTTTCATGGTTTACCGCAAAGCTGGCGGCATAAGGCGAATGGGTGTGAATCACCGCCGCTGCCTCCTGTATATTTCCATAAATGCCTGCATGCAGCCTCCATTCGGAGGAGGGTTTTAAATCCCCCTCCAGAATGGTCCCGTCCAGACGCATCAAAACCACGTCCTCCGGTTTCATCACAAGGTACGAGGTGTTGGTGGGGGTAATTCCCATCACCTGCGTTTTGGTATCATACATGCTCACATTTCCGCTGGTTCCTGCAACCAGCCCTTCCTGATACGCCTTAAGCGCCATCTCTTGAATCTGTTTTTTCATATCAATATAATCCATATTCTCCTCCTTGCTGTTCCCCTAATATCCAATTGCAAATGCGATCGCAATAAAGATCCAGCTCACAACGTATAACGCTGCCACCAGTTTTAGTCCAAAAGACATCCATTTTCCAAGAGGCACCTTTGCCAGTCCCAATACCGCCATAAAAGCGCCGATCGTCGGGAAGATAAAGTTGGGCACGGTAGCGCCAATCTGGAATGCCAATACCGTCGTCTGGGGACTGATCCCAATCAATTCTCCCAAGGGACCGATAATCGGCATAGTCGCATATGCCAGTCCGCTTCCCGAAGGAATAAAGAAATGAATGATTCCCACTATAATGGAAATAAAGATTGCTCCCACCAAAGGGTTAAATGCCTGCAGCGGTGAAGATAAAGCATTGATGATGGTGTCGAGAATATGTCCTTCTTCCAGCACCACCTGAATCCCGCGGGCAATTCCCACAATCAGCGCCACGCTTGCCGCCGAAGCCGCTCCCTGAATGAACAAATCAATGATCTTATTGATCTTGTAACCATATACCAGACCTGCAGCGATGCCCCCTACCAGAAATACAGCCGTCATTTCCGTCAGATACCATCCAAATTTTGAAGCGCCCACGATAATCGTCGCCATAAGGAGAATCAGTACGGCGAGAACCAGCTTATGCTTCCCTGTCACCTCATAGCCTTCCTCTTTTTCCTCAATCTGTAAAGAAGAAGTATCAATCCCTTTCACCAGACTCTTTTCTGGATTTTTAGTAATCTTTCTTGCATATAAACAAGTGATGATACAGACGGTAATGGTTGCCGCCAGCCACAAGAGCCACCGAAGCCCCTGCCCTGAAAAGGTCTCCATCCCCATAATCGCATGTGCCGATCCGAGAACCGCTGCATTGATGGGACCAAAGGCAAATCCTGTAAATCCGCCGCCTGCCACCATGCCTAATCCAACAATCGTATCGTACCCCAAAGATAAGGCGATAGAAATCCCCAATACCGCAAACGGAAGCTGGATTTCCGGTCCCACGATGACCCCCAGCAATGAGAATAAAAACGTCACCGTACAAATCACCACATTCCCCGGAATCTTTGAAGTCTTAACCTTTTTCATGATCACACCAATACCGTTATCCAAGGCACCTGTGCTGCGAATCACATGAAATGCCGCTGTGGAAATCATAATCATGAAAATAATCGTACACGCCCCGTCCATTCCTTTCGGAATCGCCTTTAAAACGCCAAAAACCCCTACCCCGGTCTGATCCACCTGTGTGTAGGTACCGGGAACAACATACTCCCTCGTCGCGCCCTCCGGTATCGTCCTCTCAAAGGAACCTGCCGGCAATACCCATGTAAGCACTGCGGAAATTACGATCAGCATAAACAGGATCACATAGGAATGGGGCATCCTTTCATACCATTTCTTTTTCTGTACTACTGCCTCTTCTTTCATCATACACCTTCTCCTTTCTTCACTATCACCCGATTTCCAAAGACATCTATCTGCCGGCGCAGGGCAGATTTTGTCTTTTTAAACATTTCCTTTTCTGAAATGTTTGATTTATATTAAATGTATCATTTGTTTTCCGTTATGTCAATTCATTTTTGTGTTTTTCAACATAGTATTTTCCGTTTTCAGAAACTACGACTTATTTTATGACCGTTTTTCAAATGGATACATAGATTTTATCTGTTCATTTTTGGGAAAATATGCTACAATTGCATTAACAGAAATGTGTATTCTCAATTATCCATTCAATCATCAGGAGGTTTGTCTCTATGACATCTGATATCAGAAAATCAAACATAAAACAAATGCTGCTTCAAAAAAGTTTTGTCTCTGTTTCGGAGATGGCTGAACTATTTACCGTCACAGAAGAAACCATCCGCCGGGATCTGCGGATGCTTGAAAAGGAGGGTATCATCTCACGTACCCACGGCGGCGCCGTACTGAAGGATAAGGTTTCCACTTCATTTGAAAGGCAGGAAATCCGGGGCATTCTGCAAGCCAGCAAATCCGCTATGGCAGACACCGCCAAGCATTTTGTCCAGAACGGTTTCTGCATCTTCATGGATTCCTCCACCACCGTGCAGAATCTCTTTCCCCAGATTCAGGATCTGCAGCTTACCATCGTAACAGATTCCATCGATATCATCATTGCCTGCAGCAACCTCCCCAATATCAAACTTTACGCCTTGGGGGGAATCTATAATCCCCGCACCAGATGCTTTTCAAGCAGCCTGGGCAGGGATTTACTTGTCAACCTCTATTTTGATATCGCATTCATCTCCTGCCGGACCATCAGCTCATCCGAGGGGCTGTGTGATTCAAGCATAGAGGAAGCATCCACCAAACGCCTTGCAGGACAGCATGCCAGCAAGACCATCGCCATGGTGGACCACACCAAATTCGACCGGGTATCCTTTGCAAAAATCTGCGGACTCGAAGACATCGACGTCCTCATCAGCGACAAGCCTATCGACTCCTCATGGGAACAAGTGCTGCGCGAGAAGCAGGTGGAAGTGCTTATTTCGCGCCCGCAGGGCAGTTCCGCCACAGTGTGAGCAGGTCAAGGGGTGCCGATCGCATCCGGGC
>BLLW01000054.1 GCA_011959285.1 Lachnospiraceae bacterium
TGAGGGGCAGGGGAGTTGAATAGGCGAAGCCTATTTTTTACATTTTTTGCACATAAATAGGTGGAAAATGAAAATGAAATCTGGTAAAATGTTATAAATGGCGATGTGAAAATTACAGGAACATGGGAGGATGACAGAGTGAAGAATAAAGGCATGGATAGAAAGAAACAGACAGCGAAGGCAACTGAAAAAGCACCAAAGGAACAGAAGAAGAAAAGTAAAAATCCAATTCTTTTTTTTAGAAGAATCCGTTTTAAACTGATTACTTCCTTCCTGATACCAGTCATTTTCATCATTGCGCTGGGCGTGGTTTCTTATCAGAAGGCATCCAGCCAGATTATAGCAAGCTATGAAATGTCGGCAGAGCAGACAGTTGGGATGATGAATCAGTATCTGTCCCTTGCTTTTGATACGGTACAGACGAAGTATAAAGAATATTTAAATGATGATACGCTCAAGCAGTTTTACAGGGGGCTTTATGATAACGATAATGTAAAGCATTCTCATGTGCCTGTAGAGTACCGGGATACGTTCAGCAAGGCAGCGACTGGAGATGCGCTGGTTTCCAATATTTATATGCTGTCTGATACCCAGGCATCCATCACCACTACGCAGTCGTCGGAGCCAAATCTGTATTCGGCGTTTATAGAAACGCCCCAGGGACAAATGGTATACGATGATCAGTATAAATTCTTCTTATTTGGTAATCAGTGTGGAATCGACGAACAATTAAGAACCGATTCCAGCCAGTATGGAGCAAGATTGGTAAGATATTTCACCAATGAGCGGGCGGTGTTGATGGTGGATATCAGCAGGAGTGTGATAGAAGATACAATCGCTTCCTTAGATGCAGGGGAGGGAAGCGTGACAGGCTTTGTTACCTGTGACGGAACAGAGTATATCTATTCGGCGTCTGAAAGAACAGAGGGGAATGTTTTTGTTGGAAAATCTTATGTGGATGCCGCTTTTGCCAGTGAAGAGACCAGTGGGTTTTCTTATGTGGAGGATGATACATATTTATTTCTGTATTCTGTGATTGAAGGCAGAAATGCGTTGATCTGCGCCTTGATTCCAAGGGAGACGATTATAGGACAGACAGCAGATATACAGCAGTTTTCTGTTTTTCTGGTGGTACTTGCCAGCTTGATTGCAATTTTGCTCGGCTCTGTATTAGCGGGGCAGTATGGCGGCGCCATTTATGATATGATACGTAAGCTGAAAAAGGTATCGGAAGGGGATCTTACCGTTGAAGTCAGGACCAAACGAAAGGATGAATTTAATCTTCTTGCAGAGGGTATCACAGACATGACGACACATATGAAGAAACTTGTCGCCAGCGTCAAGGATGTCAATGGAGAGCTCACTGGGGCGGTCAGCGGGATGGCGGCGGCTTCTGACAGCTTCGTGAAATCTTCAAGGGATATCCAGCTGGAGATTTCAGAAATGAGACAGGGAATCGGAAAAATGGATGATGAATCGGAAGATTGTCTGAAGCAGATGGATGCGTTGTCCGGCAGGATAGGTGAAGTGGCAGATAATTCCAGTCAGATTAATGTGCTGGCAAAAGGGGCGGAGCAGGTAATTGAGACAGGTATGGATTCTGTGACGCAGCTCAAAGACAGTACCGGGTCGACCATTACGATTACTTCTAATATCATTGAGTCGATTGAAAATCTGGAAAATAAATCAAGATCGATTGGAACAATTATCGAGGCAATCAATGAGATTGCGGAGCAGACGAATCTGTTATCCCTGAATGCCTCTATTGAAGCGGCAAGAGCGGGAAGTGCAGGTAAAGGGTTTGCTGTAGTAGCACAGGAAATTAAGAAACTGGCGGATGAGTCTATTTCTTCTTCTGCACAGATTGCCCGGATTGTGGAGGAAATTGCGAATCAGACGAAAGAGGCAGCAGGGGTGGCAAAACAGGCAGAGGGTATTGTGGATGAACAGCAGAAGGCGGTTTCAATGACTACCGCTTCCTTTGACCGTATAGGCGAACAGGTATCAGAGCTTTTAGAGGCACTTAATTTGATTAATGACAGTGTTGCCAATATGGAGGAAGACCGCAACGCAACGTTGTCTGCCATATCTGCAATCTCAGCCGTTTCTGCGCAGACAGCGGCGGGATCAGAGAATGTTTACGACACGGCAAAGCAGCAGCTGATATCAGTGGAGGAACTAGATAAGGCGGCTGAAATACTTGAAAAGAGATCGAGAGAGCTGTCTGAATTGCTCGAGGTATTTAAGGTTTAAATTGATTTTAAAATTAGAAACGCGTCCTGTTTATCGGGGAACCTTTTGGATTTCCCGATAAACAGGATTTTTTAAGAAAATATTTAGATTCCTTTATATTACGTTAATTGATTTATGACATAGAAAGAAGTAGGATATAAAACAGAATAAAACTAAAGGATGTGGCTGTAAATGAGAGAAAAAATATACCGGTTCATGCAGGGCAGATATGGAGGAGACCAGCTGAATCGTTTTTTGATGGTGATGGTTCTGATTTGCTTTGCTGTATCGCTGTTTGGCGGAAGGGTATTTTATCTGATCGGGACGGCGATTTTAGTATATGCCTATTTCAGGATGTTTTCTAGAAATATTTTTAAGCGGCGTGCAGAAAATACTGCCTATCTCCGTTATACGTATAAGGTACGACAGACCTTCGCCACATGGAAAAGAGATATGCGGCAGCGGAGAACACATCATATTTACAAATGTCCATCCTGCAGACAGAAGATAAGGATTCCCAGGGGCAAAGGAAAAATTGAGATTAGATGTCCCAAATGTGGTCAGACCTTTATAAAAAAGAGTTAAGGATTAAAAGTCAGACGGGAGAATGCCATGTTCGGATATATCATTGTCAATAAGGGGGATATGAAATTTAAAGAGTTTGAAATATACCATTCCTATTACTGTGGGCTTTGTCAGACTTTAAAGGAGCGGCATGGAAGAGCGGGGCAGCTGAGCCTGACCTATGATATGACCTTTTTAGTGATGCTGCTGGGCAGTCTGTATGAGCCGGAAACGAAGGAGGGAGCAGTGAAGTGCGCTGCCCATCCGTTTGAGAAGCATATAATCAGAACAAATGAGTTTTCGGAATACGGGGCGGATATGAATGTTCTGTTTGCCTATTATAAATGCAAAGATGATTGGGAGGATGAAAAAAAGGTTACCCGGCTCGCATATGGAAGGCTGCTGAAGCGGGCAAGCAGGAGAGTCTGTGTCAAGTATGGGGATAAGGCAAGAAGGATTGCGGGTTTCATGCGGGAATTTTCAACTGAGGAAAAGAGGCAGAACCAGGATATCGATCATATGGCAGGAATTTTTGGGAACATTATGGGAGAGGTTCTTGCCGTAAGGGAGGATGAATGGCAGGAGAATCTGAAAATCATGGGCAGTTATCTGGGAAAATTCATTTATCTTTTAGATGCCTATGAGGATGTGGAGGAAGATATAAAGGGGAAGCGGTACAACCCTCTTTTGAAAAAATATCATGATCCGGATTTTGAAGAGGAAATAAGGACGCTTCTTACTATGATGATGGCTGGGTGTTGTAGGGAATTTGAAAAGCTCCCTATTATAGAAAATTCGGAAATCTTAAGGAATATTTTGTATTCCGGCATCTGGTACCGGTATGAAATGGTGAGACAGAAAAGGGAAGCGGACCGGATAAAGAAAACAGGAGGAAACGGAGAGTAAAAAATGCGTGATCCGTATGAGGTTCTGGGTATTTCCAGAACGGCCACAGAGGAAGAGATAAAAAAAGCGTATAAGGCACTTAGCAGAAAATACCATCCTGATGCCAATATTCACAACCCCCGTAAGGAGGAGGCAGAAGAGCGGTTCAAGGAGATACAACAGGCTTACCAGCAGATTATGAAGGAACGCACAGAAGGCTACAGCTATCAGGGCGGTGGAGCATCCGGAGGCTATGGAGGAGCTTATAGGGGATTTGGTGGCTTTGGAGATTTTGGAAGCTTTGGCGGATACGGTAATACAGGAACCGGTTATGAGGAAGACGGTCATCTGCGTGCGGCGGGCAATTATGTGAGAAACGGTTATTATAAGGAGGCAAGAACCGTGCTGGATGGCATGGAGGAGAGTGCGCACAGCGCCAGATGGTATTATTACAGTGCATTGGCGCATGCAGGGCTTGGCAGCCAGGTGTCCGCATTAGAGCATGCCAGGCGGGCGCAGGCATTAGAGCCGAATAATCAGGACTACAGTAATCTGGTATATCAGTTTGAAAATGGAGGTACTTGGTATCGTCAAAGACAATATACTTATGGACAGCCATATACAGGGGGGAGCGGCTTTTGCCTAAAATTATGTATTGTGAATATGCTCTGCAATCTCTGCTGTGGAGGCGGTGGGTTATGCTGTGGTGGAAGCCCCTACTATCGATATTGAAGTTCATAAATTTAGCTTTGGTGAAAAAGCTTTGGTGAAAAATAGGATTTCTCTTGACAAAACGTCCTGTTTATAATAAAATAACTTTTGTTGTAGATATTAGCAATGGATGTGCGCTTAGCTCAGCTGGATAGAGCGTTTGGCTACGGACCAAAAGGTCGGGGGTTCGAATCCTCTAGCGCACGTTGGATTTTTGAGAGGCGGAAATGCTTGTAAATGGGCATTTTCGCCTTTTTCCTTTCAGCTCATCTATTTTTTACCGGCGTGTCAGTACGTTGTTTTGTTTAGAGAAGTTTTATTTGCTATAAGATTTCTATCAGGGTATAATGTAAATTAATCGTTTAAATTCATATGATAGAGTTGATATTTGATATGCGTATATACTTTTTTGGCATAAGGATGGAAGATAATGGAGAAAAGCAGACAGAAGAAAATTGCGGCAATCAATGATCTGACGGGATTTGGAAGATGTGCGCTGGCGGTATCCCTGCCGGTTATTTCCCATCTGAAAATTCAGTGCTGTCCGGTGCCGACGTCTATTTTATCCAATCATGTAGGTTATCCGGAGTATTTTTTTGATGACTATACGGAAAAACTGCCCGCATATTTTTCCATGTGGAAAAAGCTTAATTTGAAGTTTGACGGTATTATGTCAGGGTTTCTTGGGTCAGAGGAGCAGATTTTGCTTGTAGAGACGTTCGTGAAGCAATTTTCGGAAGAAGATACAATCGTCGTCATCGATCCTGTGATGGGCGATCATGGGAGAATTGCAGAAACTTATACGGAAGAAATGTGTCATAGGATGCGCAGGCTGGTATCGCTTGCAGATATCATTACGCCGAACCTGACAGAGGCATGTAAATTGACGGATACTTCCTACCGGGAGAAAGGATGGAAAAAAGCGGAATTATTTGCCATGGCGCAAAAGCTGCATGCCATGGGACCCAAAAAAATTGTGATTACAGGTATACCGCAGGGGAAATTTATAGCAAACTATATGTATCAGGAAAAAGAGGAACCTGAGCTTTTTAGGACATACAAAGAAGGGGATGAGCGCTGCGGAACAGGGGATCTGTTTGCTGCAATCATAGCGGCGGATGCTGTGAATGGGGTGGATTTTGTGAAATCAGTCAAGAAAGCGTCTGCGTTTGTCAGGAAATGTATGATGAAATCCATAGAAATGGGAATTGAACAGAAAAATGGAGTGTGTTTTGAGGAAATACTGCACCTGTTAAAAGGATGACATGTGTTAAAGCATGCATTGGGAGCAAAATATGAAACGATTTATAAACTGCCTGTTCAAAATTGTATTCGGGCGTACACTGATTATAATTATAATGGTGTTGTTACAGATGCTTGCTTTGATTGGAAGTTTTCTTGAACTTCAGAGCATTTTTCCCTTTATATGGGAGAGCATGAATGTGCTGGGCGCATTTTTGATTATTTTTATTGTGAACAGGGATGAACCGGCAGAGTTTAAAATGAGCTGGATCATTCCTCTTTGCCTTTTTCCGGTGCTGGGTGCACTGATTTATATTTTTGTCGTGGGGAATTTCAGCGGAATCGGCTTAAAGACCAAGCTGGGAAGACGTATAAAAGAAACAAAAGGGCTGCTTTATACCACGAAAGAAACGAAGGAGGCAATCCAACAGAGGTCCGTCCAGTTGAAAGGATTTTCCCATTATATGGAGCATACAGCAGGATTTTCGGCTTACCATGAGTCTGGTGCAGTGTATTATCCGTTAGGGGAGGACAAGTTTGCGGACCTTATGACGGAACTGAAAAAGGCGGAAAAGTTTATTTTTCTGGAGTATTTTATCATAGAACGGGGGATTATGTGGAATGCGGTGCTGGAGATCCTGAAAGAAAAGGTGAAAGAAGGGGTGGAAGTCAGAGTCATGTATGACGGTATGTGCTCCATACTGCTTTTGCCCTATAGATATCCCGAAGAATTGCAGAAGTATGGAATCAAAGCCAAGATGTTTGCCCCCATTGTTCCATTTTTGTCCACCAGCCAGAATAACCGTGATCACAGGAAGGTAGTGGTGATCGACGGAAAAGTTGCATTTACGGGCGGTGTGAATCTGGCAGACGAGTATATCAATCAGGTGGAGCGGTTCGGGCATTGGAAGGATGTAGCGGTCAAAATCGTGGGAGATGCAGTTAGAAGCTTCACAGTGATGTATCTTCAGATGTGGAATGTCTCAGAAAAAGGCAGTGAAGATTACGAAAAATATCTTAAGGATATTACCTTTGAAAAGCCTCTTTATCATGATGGGTTTGTGATTCCTTATGGAGAGACGCCGACCAGAAGCATGGAAGTCGCAAAGACGGTATATGAGTCCATGATTGAGGGTGCAGTAAAATATGTGCATATTATGACACCATATTTTATTGTGGACAGAGAGTTTCTGGACAGCATGCGGTATGCGGCGCGAAGGGGCGTTGAGGTGTCCATGATTCTTCCCCATATCCCAGATAAGAAAGTAGTCTATTATATTGCAAGAACCTTTTACCCGGAATTGCTTGAAGCGGGAATCAATGTATATGAATATACACCTGGATTTATACATGCAAAAGCATTTGTCTCAGACGATATCAGCGCTGTGGTAGGAACAATTAACTTAGACTACCGGAGTTTTTACCATCATTTTGAATGCGGTGTTTACTTTTATGATCATTCGGTGGTGGCGAAGGTGGAGGAAGATTTCCAGAATACCTTACGCAGGTGCCAAAAGGTCACCATGGGTTATTATAAGAAAATTCCTTTTTACCAGAAGGCTGTGGGACGGGTGTCGAGATTGCTGGCGCCGCTTTTGTAGAATAGAGACAGAATATAAAGAAGGACAACGGTGCCGGATCTTTACAGGCACCGTTGTCTTTTTACCCACTGAGCATGCTGCTCATCCACTAGGGGGGTAAGGAAAGCGTAGAAGTCAGCCCATGGTGACAAGGATTTCATAAGATGTTTTTCCGGGTATGTATGGGAGGACGCAGCCGTTGATGAGGCAGCCGTCTACGTGTATGCTCTTAATGCCCTTTTCTACATTGTCGGGGTTTATCACCTTAATGTGATAAACGCTTTCGCGGAATTTCCTTGTGATCTCAAAATCGCCGAATCCCTTTGGGACACAGGGGTTTATGCTTAGCCCTTTGTGCGTGGGATATATGCCCAGGATATATTGGGAAATGTTAAGGAAAGTCCATGCCGCGGTGCCGGTGAGCCAGCTGTTCTTTGCCTCCCCGGGGGTTTTGGCATCTCTTCCGGCAATCATCTGGGAATAGGCGTAAGGTTCTGTACGATGGATCTCGCTGATTTCTTCAAGGTAGGCAGGACAGGTCTTACGGTAAATCTCAAAGGCGCGATCCCCCCGCCCGATCATCGTTTCTGCAATGGAGACCCAAGGGTTGTTATGACAAAAAATTCCAGCATTTTCCTTGTATCCTGGGGGATAAGAGGTGACTTCGCCGAGCTCTAAATGGTATCGGGTGTAAGCTGGCTGGAGAATCATTATGCCATATGGGGTATCTAGCTTTTCTTTGACAGAGTCAAGGGCTTTTTCGGCAAGCCCTTCTTTTACGCCGATTCCGGCAAGGACACAAAATCCCTGTGGTTCGATGAAAATCTGACCTTCTTCACATTCCTTGGAACCTACTTTTTGGCCATAGGCATCATATGCGCGCAGGAACCATTCGCCGTCCCAGCCATCTTTTAAAACCGCGTCGTACATTAGGCGCACTTCCTGACGCGCCCGGTCTGCCTCGGCATGATTTTCGGTAAGTTCACATAGCTGGGCGTATTCTTCTCCGTATTTGACGAACATGCCTGCGATGAAAACAGATTCAGCAACAGGACCTTCGCTCGGTCCAAAAGTCTGGAAGGATTCGCCGGGGTGTTCTGAAAAACAGTTCAGATTCAGACAGTCATTCCAGTCGGCACGTCCGATCAGCGGAAGCAGATGGGGACCTTTATGGGATAATGTGTAGTCAAAGGAACGCTTTAAGTGTTCCATAAGCGGGGCGCCTGCGCCTTCCTCACAGTCAAAGGGAACCTGTTCGTCAAGGATTGAGAGGTCGCCGGTTTCTCTTATATAGGCGCTGGTACAGGCGATGAGCCATAAGGGGTCATCATTAAAACCGCTTCCAATATCAGAATTGCCCTTTTTGGTGAGTGGCTGATATTGGTGGTAAGCGCTTCCGTCAGGAAACTGGGTGGAAGCAATGTCTATAATCCGTTCCCTTGCGCGGTTCGGAATTAGGTGCACGAAGCCCAGCAGATCCTGACAGGAATCTCGAAAGCCCATGCCTCTTCCGATTCCTGATTCGTAGTAAGAAGCGGAACGGGACATATTGAAGGTTACCATGCATTGGTATTGGTGCCAGATATTGACCATGCGGTCCACTTTTTCATTGGAAGATTTCAGGGAAAATCCGGATAAGAGCTCCCGCCAGTATCTGTTCAGTCCGGCAAATGCCTGCGCCACATCTTCATCGGTAAGGTACTTTTTCAGCAGGGCAAATGCCTGCGTTTTGTTGATGACATCGTGTGCTTCCCACTTGCTTTCTTCCGGGACTTCTATATAACCCAGGACAAAGACGAAGGATTTGGTTTCACCGGGAGCAAGGGTAAGGTCGACTTGGTGGGAGGCGATGGGGGACCAGCCGCTTGCGACGGAATTGCTGCATGCGCCTTTTTCAACCGCTTCGGGAAAATTGTTTCCTCTGTAGGCGCCGAGAAAGGCATCGCGGTCTGTGTCAAACCCGCTTATTTTGGTATTGACGGAATAAACGGCGTAATGATTGCGTCGCTCCCGGTATTCTGTTTTGTGGAAAATTGCAGAATCAACGATTTCTACCTCGCCGGTATTCAGATTCCGCTGGAAATTCTTCATGTCATCGTCGGCATTCCACAGACACCATTCAACATAAGAAAAAAGCGAGACTGACTTGACCGAATCTGATTCGTTGGTCAATTTTAGCTGGCTGATTTCGCAGGCATCGTCCATGGGAACAAAGGTGAGCAGGGAGGCTTTTAATTTGTTTTTGGAAGAAGTGAATCGGCTGTATCCGATGCCGTGACGGCATTCGTAGGAATCAAGAGGCGTCTGTGTGGGCTGCCATCCTGGATTCCAGACGGTATCTCCTTCCTTTAGATAAAGATATTTGCCGTTTGTATCTGACGGTATATTGTTGTAGCGGTAGCGGGTCAAGCGAAGCAGCTTTGCATCTTTATAAAAAGAATAGCCGCCGCAGGTATTTGAAATCAGGCTGAAGAAATCCCGGCAGCCCAGATAATTAATCCAGGGAAGCGGTGTTTGCGGGACAGTGACTACATATTCCTGGTTTGAATCATCAAAATAGCCATATTTCATAATGTTTTTCTCCTTTTTAGGTTTGATATTCGTTCATATCAAAGTGTTCTGGTGTCCTTTGTATTAATGTTTCAATAGATAATGACAATATATCTTAGAAAACGTTTAAGTGGTTGGTATAATCAGAATTATACATAATATTATGCGCATTCGCAAGCATAAAATATGCATTTTGTATAAAAATAGTCAAGAAGTAGTAAAAATAAAAAGAAAAATCGTAACAAGAAAGATCATATAGAAACTAGTTTAGTAAAATTTAAGTAAAAAAATATAAAATGGGCGTGTGAAGTGTAAAAAAATAGAGCTTTATTATGTGCATAATTACTGAAAATATAATAATTGCATAAAAAAATCAAAAATCATGTTGCAAAACTGTGAAAAATATTATACACTTAACTTACGAAAACGATTAAGTAGGTTTAAGGATAAGGATTAAGAAAAATATGGTATCGATGAAAGATATTTCAGCGCTTTGCGGCGTATCCGTAGCGACGGTGAGTAAGGCATTGAATGACCACAAGGACATTGGAGAAGAGACAAAAGCACATATCAGACAGGTGGCAAAGGAATTGGGGTATTCACCCAATTCCGCGGCAAAGTCCCTAAAGACTAACAGAACCTACAACTTAGGGGTGCTCTTTGCGGACGAAGCCATGAGTGGGCTTACCCATGATTATTTTTCCCATGTGCTGGACAGTTTTAAAAATACGGTGGAGGAGAATGGATATGATATCACATTCATCAACTGCTGTAAAAGGAGGACCGGAAGAATGTCCTATCTGGAGCACAGCCGATACCGGGGATTTGATGGTGTAGTGATTGCCTGTGTTGACTTCTATGATCCGGAAGTGGAGGAATTGGTCAGAAGTGAGATACCGGTTGTGACCATCGATCATCTTTTTAACAATCGATGTGCCATCATTTCGGATAACATCAAAGGCATGAGAGATCTGGTGCATTATGTATATGACATGGGGCATCGGAAGATTGCATACATACACGGCGCTGATTCGGCGGTCACACAAAGCAGGCTCTCTTCTTTCCATCATACCTGCGAGGAACTTGGAATTGAGGTTCCAGTACAGTATATAAGTGAAGCGCCTTACCGTGATACCAAAGGGACTTATGAGGAAACGGAAAAACTTCTTGCACTTAAGGATCCGCCGACCTGCATTTTATATCCAGATGATTTCGCCTGTCTGGGTGGGATTAATGCTATTTATGCAAGAGATATGAAGATACCGGAGGACATCTCGATTGCTGGATATGACGGGGCAAGAATCGCAAGGCATTTTGAACCGCAGCTTACGACCTTGAAGCAGGATACCAAACGGCTGGGAAGTATGGCCGCGAAGAAACTCATTGATCTTATCGAAAGACCGAAGTCTACCTTGATTGAACAGATTGTGGTGACGGGGGAAGTGATTCCCGGAACCTCGGTGAAACAAATTTAAGTTTTACGTAATGGCATTTGGAAGAATAGATTAAAGAGGTCTGTTTCTTCTTAATATAAATGCAGAAACAAGTAAATATCATTTAAAATAAAAAGGGAGGATAAACCATGAAAAAGAAATTACTCAGTGCAATGCTTATTACAGCGATGACTGCCAGCTTATTGGCAGGATGCGGCGGTGCGAAGGATGAAACCAGTGCAGATCCCGGAACCGCAGCGCAGGAACAGCAGCAGGAAGCGGCTGCGCCCGAAGAGGAAGCGCCTGCGGAAGTGGAAGCGGCAGCAGATGAAGGAAAAGTGCTCAATATTTACTGCTGGAACGATGAATTTAAGAGACGTATCCAGGATCACTATCCGGGCTATACGGCTGATGCCAGCGATGCGACTAAAGGAACCATAGGTGATGTTACAGTTGTATGGAATATCACCCCCAATGATGATAACGCATACCAGAATAATCTGGATGAGACCTTGTTGAAGCAGGCAGACGCAGCAGCCGATAACAAGATTGATATTTTCCTTGTGGAAGCTGACTACGCACTGAAATATGTAGACACAGAGTTCACTATGCCGGTTGCCGATCTTGGCATTGCAGACGCAGATCTTGCAAATCAGTATCAGTACACCAAAGATATCGTTACAGATTCAAACGGCGTACTGAAAGGCGTTTCATGGCAGGGATGTCCGGGTGCAATGTTCTATAGCCGTGAGGTTGCCAAAGAAGTATTCGGTACAGATGATCCGGCAGAAGTGCAGAAATATGTTGCTGACTGGGATACCTTTACCGAGACTGCCGCAACACTTAAGGATGCAGGCTATTCTATGATTTCTTCTGTAAATGACAGTTACCGTGTATACTCTAACAACGTAACCTCCAAATGGGTAGAGGATGGGAAAATCAATATCGACGACAACATCATGAAATGGGTGGAAGATTCCAAGGCACTGGTAGACGCAGGCGAAACGAGTACGTACGAATTATGGAGTGATGACTGGAGCAAAGGTTTCTATCCCGAAGGCAAAGTATTCTGCTACTTTGGTCCCGCGTGGTTCATCAATTTCTCCATGGCGGCAGATGCCGAAGGCAGTATCGGAAATGCCGGCGGATGGGCAGCAACGGAAGGACCTCAGGGATTCTTTTGGGGCGGTACATGGATTTGTGCAGCAGCAGGCACGGACAATGCAAGTCTGATTAAGGATATTATGCTTCAAATGACATGTAATGAAGAAATCATGAAGGAAATCGTAGTGGCTGATGATGATTTCGTAAACAATAAGCCGGCTATGGAAGCGATGGCAGCTGATCCAGGCTACTCCAGCAAGATTCTTGGAGGACAGAACCCTCTTGGCATGTACTGTGCAGGCGTTGAAGGTCTTGACTTAAGCAATCTGTCAATTTACGACCAAGGGTGTAACGAAGAATTCCAGAATGCGATGAAGAATTACTTCGATGGCAATACAGATTTGAATGGAGCGCTGGATTTATTCTATAAAGCAGTAGTGGAAAAATATCCGGATTTAACATATTGATCGTGGGAAACTTTTTATAGAAATCACCTGCTTACGGCTGTGCCTGCCTGATTGAACAGGCAGGCATGGCTTTTCAAGAGAAGAAACAGAATTGGCAGCAGGTTTTTACAAAAAAGTAGAGGGCTGCTGCGAGTTTTGCGGCAAAAATAGAAATAAATGGAGGTGGGTTTATGAAGGCTGCAAGGAGAGGAAAGGTTGTAAGTTATAATAAATGGGGATATATTTTTCTGATTCCCTTCATATCTGTGTATCTGATTTTCCAGTTCATTCCCCTGGCAAGTACGATTTATAATAGCTTTTTTGAAAATTATCGTTCTGGTCTTACACAGATTGGTCCTAATTTTGTGGGATTTGAAAATTACAAAACCATTGTGGTGAACGGAGATCTCATTACATATGCAGAAAACACATTGATTATGTGGATAATGGGATTTGTGCCCCAGATTATTGTATCTCTTCTTCTCGCAGCGTGGTTTTCCAATCCAAGTTTAAGGCTTAGAGGACAGAGATTCTTCAAGACAGTAATCTACCTGCCAAATCTGATTATGGCCTCTGCGTTTGCGATGTTGTTCTTCACCTTGTTTGCAGACGGCGGTCCGGTCAATTCCATATTGGTGCAGATGGGCATACTGAATCAGCCCTATAGATTCATGTCGAATGTGTGGAGCGCCAGAACCTTGGTTGCTTTTATGAACTTTCTGATGTGGTTCGGCAACACGACGATTCTGCTGATGGCAGGCATGATGGGAATCGATACGTCGCTTTTTGAAGCGGCGGAAGTAGATGGGGCGACTTCCACCCAGGCGTTTTTTAAGATTACACTGCCATTGCTGCGCCCTATTCTGGTATATGTCATGATTACCTCCTTGATTGGCGGTTTGCAGATGTTTGATGTTCCCCAGATTCTGACCAATGCAACCGGCGATCCTATGCGTTCCACCATGACTCTTATTATGTATCTGAATAAGCATTTATACAGTAAAAATTACGGACTGGGTGGAGCGCTTTCGGTAGTGATGTTTATTGTTACGGCTGTCTTAAGCATGATTGTATATAAGTTTACAAATAAAAAAGTGGATTAGGGGGTGGCAGCATGAGGAATGATAAAGATACAAAGCTTAAAAAGGGAGTAAGCGTAAATGCAAGAAGAAGCATTGCGTATGTCGTGCTGGTAATAGTTTCTTTTCTCTGCCTGTTTTGGTTTTATGTTTTGTTTATCAATGCAACCAGAACGCATGCAGAATTGACAAAAGGTTTTACTCCAGTGCCGGGATCCAGCTTATGGACGAACTGGAAGAACCTAAGCGCCGGCAGGGCGGCAAGCGCACTGCCTATATGGTATGGTTTGTTCAACAGCTTTTTTATCTCCACGCTCAGCGCTGCTTTGTGTACCTATTTTTCTACAATGACGGCGTACGCAATTCATGCTTATGAGTTTAAACTTAAAAAATTTATGTTTACCTTTATTCTCATGATTATGATGATACCCACCCAGGTGACTGCATTGGGATTTTTACAGCTGGTAGGAAAGATGAAACTGGATGACTCATTTATTCCACTGATCGTGCCATCTATCGCGGCGCCGATTACTTTCTTCTATATGAAACAATATATGGAAAGTTCTCTGCCGTTATCCCTCATAGAAGCGGCGCGCATTGACGGATCGGGAGAATTTAGAACATTTAATTCCATTGTGCTTCCACTGATGAAGCCGGCAATTGCAGTACAGGCAATTTTCACATTTGTTTCAAGCTGGAATAATTATTTTACGCCGGCACTGATTCTCCATACGGATAAAAAGAAGACGCTGCCTATCCTGATTGCACAATTGCGATCTACCGACTGGTTGAAATTTGATATGGGGCAGGTATATGTGATGATTGTATTTTCTATCCTGCCGATTATTCTTATTTATATGTTCCTCTCGAAATATATCGTGCAGGGAGTGGCGATGGGAAGTGTGAAAGGGTGATGGGGCATTTTATGAGAGCCGGTGGTTTGCCGGCTCTTTTCAGAATGCTGAAGAGCCGCAAAATTCCCACAATGTTGCTTTTCACATAAACATTGATTCGGCTGTGAATACAAAAAGATTGTTATTGGAAACAATGTGGAAACAGATAAAATAAAGGACGCTGTGTAAAAGGGAAACCGATTGCACAGTGTTTTTTTAATAACTTTACAAAACCAAGAATCTTACAGGTACAAAAAATCTATCTTTTTTTGCCCTTTTTGATTTGCCTGTTTGAATACAGGTCATGAATCAATAGAATACATATCATTTTATTACAGAGGACATTTTCTGTCGGTGATCGATGAGTTTGGCGTACGGATCGATGGAGAAGAAATTCCCAAAGAAGATATCAGCTTTTGCCTTCATGATAAGGAGTTTGGGGTCTGCCAGCTTCATGATCTGGTATCGGAATTTTGGCAGATTTTGGAGCCTGCAACCATTAAAGTCTTTTATATGGGAGGCTTTGAGGAGGGGGAGCATGACATTGATGTCAGGCTGATGTTTCATTCTCCCTATATGCCAATCAGTGATACGCAGTATATGCCCATTGACGGATGCGGAAGCAAGCGGCTGGTTTTGAGAAAGAATGAAGGGAGGATGGCATGAGCGATATTAAAATTGGTGTTACTCTTTACTGCTTTACCAGGGAATATTGCAGGGGAGAATTGACTCTGGAGGATTGCATCCGGATAGCCAAGGAGATTGGGGCTGAAGGATATGAAATTGTTGCAACGCAGATGATTCCCTCTTATCCCTATATCAGCAATCAGTTTTTGGGGGAAATCCGTGCAATGTCGGAATATTACGATATCAAACCTATTTGTTATTCCGCCAATATGGATCGGGGATTAAGGGGAGACAGAAATCTCACGGAAGATGAAATGCTGGAAAGGGCGATTCAGGATGTAAAAAGTGCAAACCGTCTGGGCTGCAAGGTTATGAGGGAGCAATTCCTTTTAAGTCCTGCCGGGATGGCAAGGCTGGCGCCTTACGCGGAGGCTTATGACGTAAAGGTAGGCATTGAGATACATAATCCGGAAACTCCCTATACGCCTGTTATGCAGGAATATTTTGAGACATTTCAGAAAACAGGTTCCGCGTACCTTGGCTTTGTACCGGATTTTGGCATGTTTGCTACCAAACCAAACAAACCTCATTGGGATGCGGCATTGGCACAGGGAGGGCTTGAGAAGCATCTGGAATTGGCAAGGGAACTGAAATATCAGGAAGTACCTCAAAAGGAGGCAATGGCGCGGCTTAGGGAAGTGGGTGCTGCGGAGTCGGTGTTGGTTGCTGCACAGGGGATGTATAATTTTGTACAGTTTAAAAAGGATTGCACCAGAGAACAGGAGAATAGAGATCTGGCTGGATGAGAGGAAGGAGCCGGGCAAGAATACCCAGAAAGAGTATTTTGAATGGTTTAATCATGCTTGCCGGGTTATCCGAAGATACAGCACCATGGAAATCGGAGGTTATGGAATTCGTGTGGACTATGAGGACATGCAGATTGTAGATTTTCTAAAAGAATGGAAGAACCAGGAATATCAGCCGGATTATCTGTCCGCAATCTGCTTTGCCTATGAGCGGGGAGAAAATAAGATGGATTACTATGCCAAAAGAAGTCTGGACAATGAATTTCTTCTGCATAAAATTCAGACTATGAAGAAGCTTGCAGGGAAGGCAGGTATGGGGGAGGTGAAATTTTATATTACAGAGTGGAATCTCAGCATATCGGATCGGAACTATATTAATGATTCCTGCTTTAAGGGAGCGTATGTGATCAAAAATATATTGGATGCATATGGGAAAATTGACGAATTGGATTATTTTCTTGGAAGCGACCATGTGGCGGAGTATTTTGACAGCAATGCATTACTTTCCGGCAGTATGGGACTTCTTTCAAAGGATAATATTTTAAAACCAGCCGGATTTGCATATGACTTTTTAAAACGTTTATACCCTCATTATATTGGACATGGAGAAAATTATCTGATTTCCACAAACCGGCATCATGCCTACGGTATTATCTGTCATAATCAAAAGCCGTTGAATTATAATTACTATTTTACCGATGAAAATCAAATAGACAGGGAACATATATGGAAATATTTTGATGATAAAGATAAACTGGAACTTCACTTTACGCTAAATCGTGTGGAGCGCGGGGAGTATCAGATGAAGGTGTACCGTGTCAATGAGAAGAGTGGAAGTATCTTGGATATTTGGGCGGAATTAGGATATGAAAAGGAACTGTCCAGGGATGATATTAAATATTTCCGCCGCGTCTGTGAACCGAAGCTGACCATGCAAAAGTGTGAGACGGAGAAAGATGTGCTTAAGTTTGCGGTGTCTCTTGAAGCGAATGAGATCGTTTTTATTAAATTGAATAAATTGTTATGAAAAACAAAAAGGTCAGAATTGTGTATTGAATTCAGACCTTTTTGTTTTTTCGGGGGAGAAAAAATGTCAATCATGTGATTAAACTGCAACATACCCATGGAAGTTGTTTTGATGTGAGTCTGCTACAATAAATATATCAAAGAAAGAAAAGGAGCAGAGCCTATGAAACTGGGATTGATTACTTCGATTTGTGAAGGCATGACCTTTGAAGAAGTGGTGGATTTCGCTTCGGAAAACGGTCTGGAGTGCCTGGAGGTTGCATGTTGGCTCCGGGAGGGAGCAAAGAGACGGTATGCGGGAGTGAGTCACATCGATGTGGCTCAGCTGACAGAGGAAAAGGCAGAAGAAATCAGGGAATATTGCCGCAAAAAAGGAGTAGAGATATCCTCTCTTGCTTATTATCCCAATACAATGGAACGGGATGAGGAAAAAAGGAAATACTATATTAATCATATTTACAGGCTGATGGATGCGTCAGCGTTGTTAGGGGTGAATATGATTACGACTTTTATCGGTAGAGATCCCCGATTAAGCGTGAGGGAAAATCTGGAACTGGTAAAGAAAATCTGGCCGCCCATTATTCGTTATGGGGAAGAGAAAAATGTACGAATTGCCATTGAAAATTGTCCCATGTTGTTTACGGAGGATGAATGGCCGGGGGGACAGAATCTGATGACAACACCTGCAAACTGGAGGAAGATTTTTGAAATTCTGGACAGTCCCAATTTAGGAATCAATTATGATCCTTCCCATTTCGTATGGCAGCAAATTGATTATATTCGTCCTATCTATGAGTTCAGGGATAAGATCTTTCATATACATTATAAGGATATTAAGGTGTATAGGGACAAGCTGGCAGATGTGGGAATCATGGCAACGCCCCTGGAGTATATGTCGCCTAAGATTTCGGGGCTAGGAGATGTGGATTGGGGACGTTATGTCTCCGCACTGACGGATATTGGATATCAGGGCTGCAGCTGTATCGAGGTTGAGGATAAATCTTTTGAGGGAAGCATCGAGGAAGCAAAAAAAGCTATTTTGTTGAGCAGGAATTATCTTCGTAATTTTGTGATTTGAAGGAAGTAACGCTGGGATTTGTAAGGCTTTGAAATGGAGGTAAAGTTAAGATGCAAGTGAAATTAGGAATTATTGGTTATGGAGGAATGGGAAAATGGCATGGAGAGAACGCCCCCCGCGCTGATGTGGAGATTGCGGCAGTCTGTGATATTCTGGAAGAACGCCGAAAAGAGGCAGGGAAACATGTGATTGCGGAAAAACCGGCGGCAATGAACGTGCAGGAACTGGATGAAATGGAGGCGGCGTGCAAAAAGGCGGGGGTATTTTTTACCGTCCATCAAAACAGAAGATGGGACAAGGATATGCTGATTGTGAAAGAGGCATATGACAAAGGAATGCTGGGAGATATTTTTACCATTGAATCCAAGCTTCATTCAGGAAACGGTTATATGCATGAATGGCATATTTATCAAAAGTATGGCGGCGGCATGATCTACGATTGGGGTGTTCATTTGATCGATCAGATTTTGTATATGATGCCGGAGGCAAAAATAAAATCTATTTATGCGGATATTAAAAATGTCCTTCATGAGGAAGTGGACGATTATTTTAAAATTCTTTTAAAGCTGGATAACGGTATCACCGCACATATTGAGCTGTCCACTTACATTTTAAGCTATCAGCCGAGATGGCTTGCGGCGGGAAGCAAGGGAACCTTGCTGATTCATAGCTTTGGCTGCGACGGCGCTATTTACCGGACAGGGAAGATGCTGGAAAAGCTGCCGCCCCAGATCACAGAGACGGAGGCCGGACCTACCAGGCAGTTTGCTCCTATTCCGCCAGGGGGCATTGTGGAAGAACCCTTGCCGGAGGTAGAGACAGACTGGCTGGAGTTTTATCGGAATGTAACGGACGTATTGAATGGAAGAGAGGAATCCAAAATTAAAATTCCGGAAGTGCGCAGGGTGCTTGCTGTAATGGAAGCGGCATGGAAGTCGTCCCGGACAGGGGAGGCTGTTTTTTCGAGTAAATATAATTAAAAAACGCAGAAAAGAATGGAGGAAAGTATGAGTAAATTAAAAATCGGAATTATAGGCTGCGGAGGAATTCGGAGCATTGGGGGCAAGGATATACAAAGATTACCGTGATCTGCTGACGGACGCAGAGGTGGAAGTGGTACATATCTGCACGCCAAATGTATCTCACAGTGAAATTGCAGTTGCGGCTTTCGGCGCTAAGAAGCATGTTTACTGTGAAAAGCCCATGTCCCATAGCACGGAAGAGGCGGAAAAAATGGTTGCAGCATGGAAAGCGTCAGGAATGCAGTTTACGGTAGGCTATCAAAATCGTTTTCGCCCAGAGGTGCAGAATCTTCATGCAGCTTGTCAAAAGGGAGAACTGGGAGATATTTATTATGGAAAGGCACATGCAGTCCGCAGAAGAGGAGTGCCCACCTGGGGCGTATTTATGGACAAAGCGGCACAGGGCGGCGGAGGAGAAGAAGGTACCATTGACTGTAGACAGTGGCTGGAGGCAGTGCAGAAGGGAACAGAACCTCTTGTAAAGCCGGAGGCAGTTTTCCGGTGTGCGAATCAGCTTAGACTTTGATTCCTTTAGACGGATGAAAATCTTCTGGCAATTAGGCAAGGCGGTTGACTTCTTATAAAAAAAGGGATATGCTGAATGCAAACAATTTTTGAACAGGAAGTGGATTCATGCAGGGGATTGTGTATGATGCAACCAAAATAAAGGTATGTCAGGCGTTTTATGAAATCTGCGATTACGCGGAACTTTCCAGGGAATGGGCGGATGCACTGTGGAAGGATATTTTGTCCAAGGGACAAATTTATGAAGAACTCATATACTATATTGAGCATCACACGTTTATGGATAAGCTGAAAGTGTGCGGTTATACGCTTTGCGATTTGTATGTATGGCAGATGAATCGATACAATTTAATCAAAGATACCGGAAAGAATTCCAGAACTTGCAACAAAGAGAAGATGGCGATGCAGGCATTTAGAACTATGGCAGATTTGATGGCAAATCCTGATGAAGGGATAAAAAAGCTGGATTATGGGCAGGGAATGGACAAATTGTAATCTGCCACAGGAAACACTGCGGAGGGGAATATGACGAAATCTGATTTTTTGACAGAACTGCAGAGAGCATTGAACGGAAGGCTGGGCAGCGCGGAGGCGGCGCCCCATGTGGCGTATTATCAGGAATATATTGAAATCGAAGTGCGTGACGGCAGGGCAGAAGAGGAGGTTATCGGTGAGCTTGGAAGCCCGAGATTGATTGCAAAAAATATTGCCGATCTGGCAGACCAGAAGAAACAGGGAAATTCATATGGCGAAAAGGCATTGGAATGTGGAACGCAGATTTTGAAATTGGGAATAAAAGCCGGCAGGCGCTGTGCAGAGTTTGGATTAAATGCTGTGGATAAGGCAAAAATATGGTTTAAAAAGTTATAATAAAAATAAGTACTAAAGTACCATAAATAAAAAGTATAAAAGATTGTTATTTAGAAAATACTACTCCTGTAACCTAAAGAATCAGGAGGAAACAAATATGTCTAAGAATGATTATCAGAACAACCAGAACAATCAGAATCAGGAAAACAAATCCAACCAGAATAGCCAGAACAGCCAGAAGAACAGCTCTTCTAATTCTTCTAACTGCAAAGACAGCAATAAAAAGAACAACGAGTTTTAGTGGATTTGTAGAAAAGGCGCCCTTTAGGGGCGCCTTTTCATAACGATTCAGCCGGCAAGGAAAGGAGGCGGTTGAACTACCACATCTTTTCGATGGAAAGCAAACCTCTTTCTATACAAAGAAAAATGATTGTGGTATAATTCTTAAGAAATTTGTGGAAAAGAGGCGTTTATGAAACGATATGAACTGATAGCTCCCTGTCATTTTGGTCTGGAGTCTATATTAAAACGTGAAATTACAGATTTAGGATATGAAGTTATAAAAGTGGAAGACGGCAGAGTTACTTTTATTGGTGATGCGGAGGCTGTCTGCCGTGCCAACATCTTTCTGCGCACCGCAGAGCGCATCCTTATTAAAGCGGGAAGCTTTCGTGCAGAGACTTTTGAAGAACTTTTTCAGGGGACAAAAAGCATACCGTGGGAGGAGATGATTCCTTCAGACGGGAGATTCTGGGTCACTAAGGCAGCAAGCGTCAAGAGCAAACTGTTCAGTCCTTCGGATATTCAGTCTATTATGAAAAAGGCTATGGTGGAGCGGATGAAGGAGGTGCATCATGTGGAGTGGTTTCCGGAAAGCGGCGCATCCTTTCCAATCAGAGTATTTTTGATGAAAGACGAAGTGACGGCAGCGCTTGATACCACAGGAGATTCCTTGCACAAAAGGGGCTATCGAAAACTCACTGCAAAGGCGCCTATTGCAGAAAATCTTGCAGCGGCGCTTATTATGCTTACGCCTTGGAAAGGAGATCGCATTTTGGTGGATCCTTTTTGCGGAAGCGGTACCTTCCCGATTGAAGCTGCAATGATGGCAGCAAATATTGCACCAGGCATGAATCGGAATTTTACCGCCCAGAGCTGGACGCATATGATTCCTGCGAGGGAGTGGTATGATGCAGCAGATGAGGCGAGGGAAGAAATCGTGATGGATGTACATACGGATATTCAAGGATATGATATTGATGATGGAATGGTATCCATAGCAAGGGAAAACGCAAGACTTGCAGGAGTGGATAAGATGATTCATTTTCAGAAAAGGGATTTAAGGGAGCTTCGGCACAGTAAAAAATATGGTTTTATCATCACCAATCCTCCTTATGGAGAACGTATAGAAGAAAAGAAAAATCTGCCTGAATTGTATGGGGCGATTGGAGAGCGGTTTAAGGCCCTGGACGCATGGTCATTGTATCTGATTACAGCGTATGAGCAGGCGGAGGATATGATTGGAATGAAGGCGGCAAAGAACAGGAAAATATACAATGGAATGATGAAAACCTATTTTTATCAGTTCCCAGGACCAAAGCCGCCGAAGAGAAAGTAGTAGGAGTGTTCGATGCAGTTTGATTTGATGAAAAAGACGGTCATAGGCAGCGTTGTTTTTGCCGCTGCTGCCATGGGAATGATTCTATACATGTCCGCGGGAAAAGTCATTACAATCTCTGACGTTGCACAGGATGAGGTGCGCAGGGATGTACAGGAAGAAGCATCCAGTGAGCAGGGGCTGATTTTTACATCTGATGAGGGAGGGGATGGAGATTATCTTTGTATTCCCCTTCCGAAAGAATGCAGGGCAGAGGATATCATTGTTGAAAATCATTATATGGATCAGGAACTCTGCATATTGATCAGCGAAGTGGAATCTGCTTTTTATGAAGTGAATGCAATTGCAGGAGACTGTGAGATGATAAAGCAGGGAGTTTGTGAAGAGATAGAAGGCGGTATACAGCTTAGGTTTATGCTGACAGGCATATTTGAATACCGTACCATTTTAGAAAATAATGATTTGTATGTCAGCTTTTTGAGTCCGAGAGAGTTGTATGATAAAATTGTAGTAATTGATCCCGCTTGCGGGGGAGTGGACAGTGGTTATGTAAAGGATGGGCTCTTTGAAAAAGAAATCAATCTTAAGATTGCCCAGAAACTAAAGGAAAAGCTGGACGAAACCGATATTAAAGCATATTATACAAGGATGGATGATGCGAACCCGGTGCAGGAAGAGAGGGTGAAGCTTGCAAATGAGACCAGAGCCGATATGTATATCTGCATTCAGGTGGATGCAGACGGGGACAGCGGCGTTTACGGCACGACCGCCGTGTATAATGGAGATTATTTTATTCCGGGATTTGGAAATGTGGAGTTGGCGGACCTTCTGGAAAGAGAGGTTGTGACCAGCATTAGAGGTAAGGCGCTTGGACTCAAAGAAGCGGGGGCGTGGGAATATGCCCTTAAGAATATAACGATTCCGGGTGTTTCCATCAAAACGGGATATATCACGAATCCGCAGGAAGCAGTTCTTTTAGGGCGAGACGAATATCAGGAAAAAATTGCCTCAGGTATTTTCAACGCAATTATGAAAGCTTACGAGGAAACGGATTAAAAAGGAGTTGTTTGCTATGCAAAAAATTATCTTTGCCACAGGAAATGCAGGCAAAATGAAAGAAATCAAAATGATTCTGTCTGGTCTTACGGCAGCTGGAGAAGAGGTGGAGATTCTTTCCATGAAAGAAGCGGGAATTGAGCTTTGGATAGAGGAAAATGGAAAGAGCTTTGCGGAAAATGCACTGATAAAGGCAAAGGCGGTTGCAGGGGAAGCTCATGGAGCGCTTGTGTTGGCAGATGATTCTGGACTGGAGATTGATTATCTGGATAAGGAGCCGGGAATCTATTCGGCAAGATATCTGGGTGAAAATACGCCTTATAGTGAAAAAAACAAAAATTTGATTGCGCGTCTTAAGGGCGTCAAGGAGGAAGAGAGGACGGCAAGGTTCGTCTGTGCGATTGCATGTGTTCTTCCTGATGGAAACGAACTTGCGACGGAGGCGACGATAGAAGGCAGGATTGGCTATGCAGAAAAGGGTAAGAATGGATTTGGATATGATCCGATTTTTATGGTACCCTCTTATGGAAAAAGCACGGCGGAGCTGACTGAAGAGGAAAAGAATAAGATCAGCCACAGGGGCAAGGCGTTGCGTGCCATGAAGGAAAAGCTGCAGGCGTATTTTGACAGATAAAATGAAAATAGAAGGGATTTGGAGAAGCATATATGAAAATATTGATTGTCAGTGATACACATCGCAAAAATGACAATTACATAAAAGTGCTCGAGCGAATAGCGCCGGTGGATATGGTCATCCACTGTGGAGACATCGAGGGAAGTGAATATCTGATTGCAGAAAGCGCAGGGTGCCCGGTCCAGATGGTCACGGGAAACAATGACTTTTTTTCAGATCTTCCCAGGGAAAAAGAATTTATGGTGGGAAAATATAAAATTTGGCTTACCCATGGGCACAACTATTATGTATCTATGAGTAACGAAAATTTGAAACATGAAGCTAGGATGCGGGGAGTGGATATCGTTCTGTATGGTCATACCCACAGACCAGTGATTGATATAGCGGGAGATATCATTGCAGTCAACCCAGGCAGCCTTACATACCCCAGACAGGAGGGAAGAAGACCCTCTTATGTGATTATGGATCTTGACAGAGACGGGAATGTGCATTTCACTATTAATTATATATAAAATTGTATTTTTTGAAAGATTATTGTTGACAGAAGTAAAGTCATATCTTATAATATATCTTGCGTTGCGTGAGAGTGTGCAACAGGAAACCAGCGGGGTGTGGCTCAGCTTGGCTAGAGCGCCTGGTTTGGGACCAGGAGGTCGCAGGTTCGAATCCTGTCACCCCGACTTTAAACGCATTACAATCTGCGGGTGTAGTTCAATGGTAGAACACCAGCCTTCCAAGCTGGATACGTGGGTTC